>NZ_JAAHGU010000010.1:0-30965 GCF_010692685.1 Okeania sp. SIO2F5
TGCGATCGCGACTGACTCCGTAACAATTTTTTCTGTTTAAGAGTGATAATTTCGGGAAAAAACCATGAAATACTTGATAACATGGCCAAACTTGTACTCCTCAATATTTTTCTCTGGCGACAATGAATTAGCCCTGCCTCCTGGGAGGGGCGGGGGTGGGTTAACTTCTGACTTCTGACTTCTAACTTCTGACTTCGTTAAGGCCTACTTGTGGCATAAGGTGCGTTGCAACTGAGCCTACGAGTACAAAGGTTTCTAAGTATAAATACTAGAATACCCAATAATATTTTTGACCGGAATTGCCAGCATAATTACTGTGATATGATAGTCATAGGTAATTTCACAAGCTTTATTGGGACTTTGCTGTCCTGAATTACTTGGACTCCTACAAATTCTCTCAGAGGTCAATACAACAACTTGAGAAAATATTAGAGGAACTTTATGGCAGACATTAATGAGTTAATTGAAAAACTGGCAGAACTTGATGAGGAGACATTGCAAGCTCAACTTGGGATGCAACTACAAAGCTTGGAAGATGATTTAACCACAAGTGCTTCTGTAGAATCTATCAATATCAATACCCTGACGGCTGTTCCCAGAGGTCCAGAAGGTAATAAATTTATAGAATTTGGTCAGAATTTTTTTAAACGCCTGAATGGAGAAGCTTACGATTTCTTATGCGATCGTGACCCCTTTGGTGACGGTTGTAAAACAATGCAAAAAATTGAGGATGCTTACAATGAAAGTTCCACAAAAGCTGCGGGTATGTTAACTCCCATTTTTGTTACTAATTTAGGGTTAGCTCCGGCGATCGCTGCTATTGTTGCTACCTTAATTGTGCAGAAAATTGCTAGTGCAGCAGGTGAGACAATTTGCTCAATGTGGCAAGACAGTTTTGATGGGTCTAAACCACCTGAAATAGAGTAGGAAATGTTTTGCTTTTGCTGAAAGTTTTTTCAGCTTAAAATATCAACCCCCATCCTTAAAAATGAAGTTTCAATAACAAAAAAATTAACAGAGGAAGACTATGAATTTAACAACATTATTATCATCAAATAATTGGTCAATTTTTTCTGTAAGAGCTGTTTTAACTACTGTTATTCATCAGCTTCGATTATTAGTAACATCCGAAGAAAATCTTGGCATAACAACTACTAATATTTTGCACTCCGAAAAATCCAGGGCTTCAGACAGACCAAAAAATAGAACAGACGGAGGTCGTAGAGGAAGTTCTAGGGTTTCAGATAGACCAGAAAATAGAACAGACGGAGGTCGTAGAGGAAGTTCTAGGGTTTCAGATAGACCAGAAAATAGAACAGACGGAGGCCGTCGAGGAAATACAGATGATGATTCAATATTATTTCCTGAAACACCTAACCAAACCCCCAACTTTCACGCTTTGCTCATCGGAATTGACTTCTATTTTCCCCATGAATTAGAAGGTGGCAGCTATAAAAATTTACGGGGTTGTGTTCGAGATATTAATCATGTTGAAACCTATTTAAAAAATACTTTCAACCTCACATCCGACCAAATTATTAAACTCACAGCTACTGCTTCAGATAATCCTAAGCAACCCAAAGAATCACCCGAATTTTTACCAACTTATGAGAATATAGTTGCTAAATTTAAAGAGGTAACTGCTAAAGCAAAACCTCAAGACCAAGTATATATTCATTACTCTGGTCATGGTGGACAAGCGAAAACAATTTTTACAGATATTAAGGGTATTTCTGGTATAGATCAAGGCTTAGTTCCCACAGATATTGGTCAACCAAATTCACGCTATTTACGTGACTTAGAATTTGCCCAACTTCTCGAAGAAATGGTGAATAAAAAATTAGTTGTAACTTTGGTACTCGATAGCTGTCATTCCGGTGGTACAACAAGATGTGGAGAAGACAAGATTCGTGCTGGAGGTTTTATTGATATGACTCCCCGACGAACTAATAGTTTAGTTGCACCTATTCAAGAACTAACAAAAAATTGGCAAAATCTAACAGCAAATAGTCGCAACCTTACCGTGGCCAATGGTTTGTTGCCACAACCAAAAGGTTATACTTTAATCGCAGCTTGTCGGGATAATGAATTTGCTTATGAGGATGTTTTTGAAGGAACAGAACGCAACGGCGCTTTAACTTATTTTCTCTTAAAAAATCTGCGCAAATTTGGCACAGAAATTGCTGTAGAAGAGCTATTTAATCGCATTTCTAATTTCGTTCATAATCGCTTTGAGCGACAAACACCGATGCTAATTGGACAGACAAAGCAGACTTTTTTTGGTGGTCAATCTGTTGTTAGTAGGCCTACTCCTACGGTCATGGATGTAGATATTACTAAAAACCGAGTCAAAATCCAAGCTGGTCAAGCTAATGGCATCAAAAAAGGGGCGGAATTTGATATTTTCCGATTTACAACCAGGGATTTTCAAGACAGCCAAAATCTAATTGCTACAGTAAAAGTAGTAGAATTAGGAGCATCTGATTGTTGGGCAGAAGTAACAGAATTACACAATATCAGAACCATCAATAATAACTTGAGCGAAGGAATGATTGAAATAGGTTCACCTGCAATATATTTAGGACCAGGGGTGAAACAAATTCGTAAAGTTTGTGTTCTTTTTCCAGACCCATTACCGCAAATTCCTGGTGTAAATGTGGCATTATTGCCTAATATTCTCGCAGCTAAGAAAGAACAAATTGAAGGTCATCGCTGGATAGAATTTTGTTCGGAAACAGAAATTGATGTAGATTATTTTGTTTCACTGAATGCTGCTGGAGAATATTGGGTTTTAGATGCTCTGAAACAGCCAATTAAAAATATTATTTTTCCAATAAAAGCGGATGATCCAGAAGCTAGTGAAAAGCTAATTAATCGCTTAATTCATCTTGCCAAATATCAGACTATTTGGGATTTGGATAACGAAGAATATTTAGCTCCCTTAAATGGAAAGCTTAAGCTTGAATTAGGTACGTCAGTGAAACGAGAATTTGTACCTTTAGAAACTGACAATAATATTTATGAATTGGAAGAGGGCGAACGGGTTTTTCTCCGAATTCATAATCTATCTAATCAAACTTTAAATATTACGGCTTTGATACTTCAGGAAGATTTAAGTATTGTAAAATTCTATCCAAAAGCTGTGCCTTATGAAGTGTTAGAACCAGGAAAATATAAAGACACTCGCTTTGACCTCGAACTGCCAAAAAATTATCAGGAAGGGGTGGATATAGTTAAAGTATTTGCGACTGTGGATGGAACGAATTTTGAATTGTTGGAATTACCAGTATTAGACCAATCTCGAAGAGGTTTTGGTAATCAACAACCTACTAATAAATTAGAGGAATTATTGGCTGCTGTTGTAGATGAAGATAGTCCTCAGCGAAATATTAAAGTTGTTACTGACGCTAGTGAGGAATGGACAACAGAAAAAGTGGTGCTAGTGGTGAAGAAATAATATTAATCATGTCATGGCGAGGCGTTCATTAATTGATAATTGATCATGGATAATTGATAATTTCCTCTGGTTAAAACCGTTACGGAATTAAATATAAGGAAATATTATTTCTTCTCTTGGTCGATTGGAGATGGCGAGGAGACCCGAAGAGTGACAGAGCCGCTCCGAAGATCGCCATCTCACCCTTCGGGAAGCTGCGCTAACGACCGCTGTCTTGGTTGATTGGATATGGCGAGGGGACCTCGCCATCCCTCAACCGCTTTTTTCCCCTTAAAAGGGGAGAGTTTAAACCAGAATTATTTAATTATTAATTATTAATTATTAATTAGGGTTTGCTGAAAAAGTCTTATGGGTGAGGGTAGGAGACAGGAGACAGGAGACAGGAGACAGGAGAAATGGGAATTTGGAGGAGGTAGGAGCTAAGTTTTGTCCCAAGATTGTTCTGCTCAACTCTTGACCAAAATAATGCTTAAATTTTCCCCTCATATAGCAATGAACAAGTTGCTTAGGACTTATGCTGATGATGAACCTCAGACAGGGAAATATTTTTCCCCCTGTTCCCCGCTATAACTGTTTAACCGGACATGATATTAATGGTGATAAATTGGCGATAATATTCAACTAATTTTATAGATTTGATTTAGTAACTTAAACTTATGAAAAACATTTTAATTCTCTCAGCAAATCCCTCAGATACAAATCGATTACGTCTGGGAAAAGAAGTCAACGATATCCGCAAAACTCTTAGACAATCAAACCATAGAAACGAATTTCAAATTATTCCAGTTGGAGCGGTTCAGATTGATGATTTACAACAAACACTCTATGATTATCATCCCACAATTGTCCACTTTTCCGGTCATGGAACAGGAAATAATGGGTTAGTTTTAGAAGATAATTATGGTAAAACTGTATTAGTTAGTGAAGAAGCTTTAGCTCGATTATTTCAAAGTTTTCAAAATCAATTAGAATGTGTTTTACTTAATGCTTGTTATAGTGAAATTCAAGCTCAAGCTATTCATCAACATATTGATTGTGTTATTGGCATAAATCAAGCTATGGGAGACGAAGCTGCGATCAAATTTGCCGTTGGTTTTTATCGAGCATTAGGTGCTGGAGAACCCTACGATCGCTGCTTTGAATCTGGCTGTACTTTAATTGATTTAAACAGTATTCCAGAGTCAGAAAAACCGCAGTTAAAATATCGACCTAGGAAGGAAAATTTAGCCATGAATTCTCAAAACAAATTTAATCATAATTCTTCTCAATCAAATCCCAAATCTTTCAATCAATCCCAAAATTTTGGCAACATTAGTATTGGTGGAACAAATAATCCTTTTAACCCAACAAATACTAGAAGTAGCAATGTGAATATTGACCAAAGCCACACTCAAACTATCGGAGAAAATTCTGAATCAAAAATAGATACAGCATTAGCTGAATTAGGAAAGCTTAAACAGGAAATTGCTGCCACAAATGCTCTAAGTTTAATTCAGAAAAAACAAGCAGAAATTCCTGTCGAAATACTAGAAACAGAATTAAAGAAACCTCAACCTGACAAAGGCTTGATAGATGAAGCAGTTGAGGCACTTAAAAAAGGATTAGAAGGTGTAGAAAAATTAGCTGGACCTGTGATGAAAGTTGCAACAATTTTAGCCAAAGTTTGGATTTAATTTTCTGTCTTAATCAAGGGTGAGATTACTTCGAGGGGTTCGCGTCTACCTATTTAGGGTTTGCTGAAAAAGCCTTATGGGTGAGGGTAGGAGACAGGAGACAGGAGACAGGAGACAGGAGAAAAGGGAATGAGCGAGGAGGTAGGAGCTAAGTTTTGTAAGAATGATTTTTCTGCCTAACTATGCACCTAAAATACGCTACTTTTTGAGCGTGAAGAGCTGAAACAGGCGCACTTTTTTCGATATCAAAAAGGCTAAAACCTTTATCTGTAAATACTTTTATATTTAATCAGCAAGCCCTATTTATACCAATTTGATAAATGTTTGCTACATTTTCTTGAGCGGGGGAGTAGGGGAGTGAGGGAGTAGGGGAGAGGTAAAGTGAATTGGTATTAGTTAATTAGATTCAAATAATATCTTCAATAACTATATTATGACTACGGAACAAAATGACAAATCCCTATCCAATCAAAATCAAACAGCCAGAGATTTGACAGTTTCAGGTAGTGAAAATCCTGTAAATTTTGTCAATACAACAGAGGGCACTACAAGTATTAATCAATCTCGTACTGTAATCTATAACTATTATTATGAAAAACAAACAATTACAACATCTACTGAAGAAGATATAGACGATAAATTACTTTGTCCCTATCAAGGTTTATATCACTTTAACTCAGAAAATGCTGAATATTTCTTTGGGCGCGAAGTATTTATTGAAGAACTCTATGAATATACAGAAACTCGTAATTTTATTCCCGTATTAGGAGCCTCTGGCAGTGGCAAATCTTCAGTTATTTTAGCTGGTTTAGTACCGAAATTAGTCAAAGCTGGACATTGGCAATTTACCCATTTTCGTCCAGGAGGAGACCCATTTTATGCTCTAGCTCGTGCTTTAATTCCACTCTACGCACCGAACCTAAATGAAACTCAACTTCTGACTCAAACTGACGACTTATCTGAGTATCTAAAAGATACAAAAAAAACCAATCAATTATCCAAAGTTTTTGCACAAATACAACATAATCATCCCAATAGCAGAACTTTATTAATTGCCGACCAATTTGAGGAAATTTACACCCTTTGTAATGATGAACAAACCCGCCGAAAATTTCTCGATCTTCTCTTATATACATTCCGGTCTTTCACCAAACAATCATCCTTATCCACAGTATTAGTTGCCACAATGCGTGCAGATTTTTTAGGGAATGTATTATCTTATCCACCATTAGCAGATGTCTTGCGAAATGGGGATGTAAAAATCCGCTCCATGAACTCAAAAGAACTAAGAGATGTTATTGAAAAACCTGCTCAAAAATTAGGTATCAATTTTGAAAGCGGACTGGTAGAACGTATTCTTGAAGATGTAGATAAAGAACCAGGAAATTTACCCTTATTAGAATTTGCTTTAACAGAACTATGGAAACAACGCAAAAGCAAACAATTAACTCATAAAGCTTATGAAGAAATAGGTCAAGTTTCTGGTGCATTAACTCGTTATGCTGATGACAAATTTAGTAAACTTAAACCAGAAGAACAACAACAAGTCCATCGAATTTTTGTGCAATTAGTACGACCCGGAGAAGGTACAGAAGACACCCGAAGAGTGGCAACTAAAGCAGAATTAAACCAGACATGGAATTTAGTCAAAAAATTAGCTGATGCACGGTTAGTTGTCACCAGTCGTACTGTTATTACCAGTGAAACAGAAGAAAATTCAGGGCAAGAAACAGTTGAGGTAGTCCATGAAGCCTTAATTAGAAATTGGGGTCAACTGAAAGGATGGATGGAAACAGACCGAGAATTTCGTGCATGGCAAGAAAGACTGCGGGGTTTTATGCGTCAGTGGCAAGAAATGGGGCGAGATGAGGGACAACTATTACGGGGGGCAGCACTCGCTCAGGCCCAGGAACAACTAAAAGACCGTCGCGATGAACTTTCAGAAAAAGAACAAGAATTTATTCGAGAGAGTGTGAAATTTCGCGATCGAAAACGGCGACGGAATATTGTGGCAGTTACTAGCAGTTTTGTTTTGATATCAGTTTTGGCTGGAGTTGCTGTGTTCGGATGGAGACGTGCTACTGTTAACAACTGGAATACCAAAATTAGAAATAAGTTTGAGAGTCTAAAAGACAGTTTCAATTCTACTCAAACATGGGATACACTCGTTAACGGTATTAAGCTGGGGAAAAAATTAAAAAATGCTGGTTGGGCAGAACCTCAGACTCAAATATTAGGTGTAGATACATTACGAGAGATAATTTCTACCCCTGGGAAGATGGAATATAATCGTTTAAATCACGATAACGAAGTTATTAGCGTGGCATTCAGCCCCACAGAAGACCTCATTGCCACTGCAGGTAGCGATAACGTTGCTAAACTCTCGAAAGCAGATGGTACTTTGATGGCAATTCTAGAACATGGCAGAACAGTCTATAGAGCAGTTTTTAGCCCTAACGGAGACTTTGTTGCGACAGCAAGTAAAGATAAAACTGCTAAAATTTGGAAATCTGATGGCACATTAGTAGCAACCTTAAATCACGATAACCAAGTTACCAGAGTAGTGTTTAGCCCCAACGGAGACTTTGTTGCCACTGCGAGTAGAGATAACACAGCCAAAATTTGGAAATCTGATGGCACTTTCGTAAAAACTCTAACAGGACATACAGGAGAGCTTCGTAGTATTGCCTTCAGCCCAAAAGGAGACCTTATTGTTACTGGTAGTAAAGATGACACAGCCAAAATTTGGAAATCTACAGATGGTAGTTGGGTAGATGGTAGTTTGGTTGCAACTCTTCCTGCTGAGGGGAATGTATATGATATTGAATTTAGCCCCAAAGGAGACCTCATTGCTACTGGAGATGGGGGTGGCAAAGTCAAACTTTGGAAACCTGATGGTAACGCAGTAAAAACCCTTGAAGGACACGAAAAAATAGTCTTTGATGTTGCTTTCAGTCCTAACGGAGACCAAATTGCTTCTGCTAGTTTTGACAATAAGGTCAAACTCTGGAAAATTGATGGTACTTTCTTAGATACCCTCTCTCATGCCGATAAAGTTTATAGTGTTGTATACAGCAAAAACGGCGAACAAATAGCTAGTGCTAGTGAAGATAATACCGTCAGAATTTGGAAACCAGATGGTACTCTTGTAGACACCCTTCAAGGACACAACAAAAAAATTTATAGCATTGCCTTCAGTCCCAAAGGAGACTTAATAGCGAGTGCTAGTGCTGACCAAACAGTAAGACTTTGGAATACCATTCCTTATCAAGATACATTCGGAAAAAGCCAACTTGATAATTATCATTGCAGGCGTGTTGCCATTAGTCCTAATAACCTCATTGCTTTGGGTTGTTATTACGAAAATACACTTCAACTGCGAAAACTTGATGGTACTTTAATACAGCCTAACATCAAGCACAATAATTGGGTAACAGATGTCGCCTTTAGTCCTAACGGTGAGTTGATCGCTACCATGACCCATCGCGGTATAGCCAAACTCTGGAAACCTGATGGTACAAAAGTCATTGACCTGACCGATAAAAAATTAGGTGCTCGCAACTCTTATAATATTGCCTTCAGTTCCAAGGGCAACTTCATTGTTGCGGGTTTAAACAAAAAAGTCAAACTATGGAAAGTTGATGGTAATTTAGTTGAAGAATTCCTAGAAATAGACACAAAACATGGCCATCAAATTACCGATGTTGCCATCAGTCCCAAAGAAGACCTGATTGTTACTGCCAGTCTAACCGGGACTGCAAAAGTATGGAAAATTGATGGAGATAGACTCAAATTACTCAATACATTTGAAGAACACAAAGGCTCTATTTACAGTATTGCTTTCAGTCCCAAAGGAGACCTCATTGCTACTGCTAGTCGAGATACGACTGTCAAACTCTGGACTCCTAATGGAACAGTCAAATATACTTTGAGTGAGCATACTGGTTCAGTGCTTGGTATTGTTTTTAATTCTAAGGGAGACTTAATTGCTACAGCAAGTAATGACAAAACAGTCAGAGTTTGGAAATCTGATGGCACTCTACTACTTACTCTTAGCGGTCATACAGAACAGGTTGAGAGTCTAGCTTTTAACCCTAATAATAACCAGATAGTTTCAATTAGTGATGACAAAACTATTAGACTATGGAATTTAGACATCGACGAGTTACTAGCAAGGGGTTGCGACTGGGTGGATGACTATCTCAAAAGTAGACCTGAAGATTATCCTAATAAGCATCTGTGTGATGATGTTCAACCTTCAGCACAACTTTTCCTAGAAAAAGGTAACAGAATAGTAACCAATAATGGCGATGTTGAAGGTGCTGCTGCTCAATACCGAGAAGCATTAAAACTAAATCCTAATTTGAAGTTTGACCCATTAACAGAAGCAAAAATAATTGCAGCTCCAGGCGTCCGGGATGAAGGGGGAATATTAGCAAAAGAAGGCAAAATTAAGGAAGCAATTGACGCCTATAATGTGGCTCAAAACTATCATCCGAACTTACAAATTCTGGGCAAACACTGGGATAAACTCTGTCGATACGGTAGTTTACATGGTCATGCAACGGATGTGATGTTTGCTTGTGATAAAGCAGTGGAGCTTGAGCCAGAAAATGAACAGTTTAGAGATAGTCGAGGTTTGGCCAGAGCATTAACAGGTGATTTTAACGGTGCTGTTGAAGATTTTGAAGCGTTTATTAAGCAGGTGAAAAACACTGAACAAAAAGCACAACGACAGCTTTGGATTGAATCTCTAAAAAAAGATGAAAATCCCTTTACACCAGAAGTTTTAAACAGCATTATTTTGAACATGATATAAGCTCGTCAATGTGTATTTTTTTCACATCTCAGAACAGCAGCAGAATTTTTTGTGACAATTGATACACATTATCGCTCCTCATCCATAAATACATTAATAATGAGAATATATTCAGGATACAAACCAATGCTACAGTTTGATAACTGGAGTGAAGGCGGTGATAGAAGTACATAATACAATATCTAAAACTATCCAGTCACAAACCTAACTTTCTAACCAATAAATGATTGTTAGTGTATATTATACCTAGTGACTAATAACGTTCTTTTTTCAGGGAGGCAAATTTCGATGAAATCTACAGGAAAAAAAATCATCACTACAGATTTTGATGATCAACAAATCTATAGAGAAGAACAAAAGATTTATCATCACTTTTTGGAATTGGTTTTAACTGAATCAATCGATCAAATAATTGAGAGATTTCGGATACTATTTACTCGATGTTCCCCATACCGAATTCCAGAAATATCTACAGCACTCTCGAAAATCATACAACTCCCAGAATGCCAAGAAAAATTTAATTATCTGCTGAATCGTTGTTGTTATATCTTGATTAATCATCAACAACTACCTCAAGATAAAAAAAATGTTTTAAAACAACTGATGAATTTATTTGAGCAAGCAATTGATAAATATGACTCTTCCTATGACAGACCTCGCCTAACAAAAAAAATGTTAGAACTTGTCAAAGGTTTTACTCAAAGCCAACAGTATTTGAGTTTAAAACGGATGGTAGAAGTAATAAATATATCATCTGCAAATCATACCCACGATCCTCTAAATCAACCTTTAAAAAATCTTAATTCCCACTATCCTTATTTATATAAATATTTATTAATTACTCCAAATAGCAGTAAAGAACATCAACAAGCTATCAGAAAAATGCAAGTAGAAAAACAGCAAAAATATGAAATTGATTTATCCCATTATGTTAGTCACCAAGCTAGACTACAAGTTAGTCAAGTTAAAAAGTCTACATCAGCTAAAAATCCTACCTTATTGTCTAATGACGAACTATTATTATCTATCAAACAATTTGTGGGAAAAGTAGAAGGGAATGAAACATATCGAAATTATGCTAAACGGTTTTTAGCTTATACCACAGTCCCCCAATCATATCACCTTTTTAAACACAGTTTTTATGAATATCTAAGTTCATCATTTGATGTTGAATCTCATCATATTCAAGTTCACTTTAAGAATAAACTCTACCACTATTTAAGAAGTATTATGTCTGAACGTAATGATGAGTTATTAAATGAATCTTTAATGATGAAGACTTGCCATAAATTATTAAGCTTTTTTATTGTCCATAGTTCAAAGAAATCACAGCATTTCTTTTTTATTAATCTGATTGGTAATTTAGGACCTGTAATCACAACAGGACTACTACTAAAGATCTTATTAGTTTGCCAACAACTTAAACCTAACTTAGAAAAACGATTTGCACTCTTATTTAAGCATTACCAATTTTCAACACAAAAAAAAGTTCAATGGTTAGTCAAAGTATTGGAAAATATGCAAATAGCCCTCAGTACAAATTTTGGTAGAATAGACCTTTCTTTCTTTAGTTAGCAAGATGTTAGCAAATAAATACAAATTGTTTATCTATATTTTGGGTAATTAATTTCCATTTCTTTTTTTTGCCATACTCCCTAGAACTAAGCGATCACAGAAGTGAAATTTGCTCCTTGATTATAAATTGTAGCGACCAGCAATAAGAAAGCCGTGGACTAGCAATAAGGAACTTTTTCAGCCAGAATTAATTCCAACTAGATTAACATTTGAGCCAGGATTAAATGCAACTGAGCACTGAACATAATATTAGATATTTATTGCCTAATGTTCACGATACTGCCAAGTTTTATAAGTTTCTGTGTCACTAAGAATATTCACATAAAATAAATCTATTCCCTCCTGCTCCAATAAAGCTAATATTGCTAAATTTAATTCGTCATAAGCTCTCGAATAATTATCTAAATCATTAGTAAATCCAATTACTCTAATGACACGAGCATTTCTTTCACATCCCTCAAATCTAACTGAACAAGAATCATATAAAATGTCAATTGATTTTGGTATTTCTCGAATTTTATCCCTGATATGAGCTATTTTTTTAGATGAAATACCATCAATTTTAATATACGACATAAAAGCTGCTGTCTTATTTTCAATTGGTTGTTGAGAGAAATTTTTGATGCTACCATCAATCATTTTAGAGTTAGGAATTTTCTGGGTAACTCCCTCATCGGGTATATAAATTGTTGTACTTCTAATACCTATATGTTGTACAGTACACTTCAGACCACTTGGCAGTAAAAGCCAGTCATTTACTCGATACAAAGCGTCAATATAAATTACAATTGTCCCTACCCAATCAACAATAACATCCTTAAATAATAAGCCTAATGACAGACCAAAACCGCCGATTAAACCAAATATTGCAGTAGCAGAAGTTCCCAGTAATACTTCTCCTGCTTTTAGGGCAAAAATTACTATGGCAGTTAACCTCAATAGTTTCGGAATATAGGGGCTAATAATATCATCCAATTCAGTGTCTGTTTGAGCTGATAAAATTCTAAAAAATCCTCCTACAATTGGAGATGTACGGTAGATAATTAGTGTGACATTACCTACTATTGCTAGGTTAATAATTCCTGTAATTGTTTGATTGAATTGGGGATAAATATAATCTGTTAAGATTAATTGTGTAACTCGAAATCCCAGTAAATATATGAACCATGCGATAGGTTGTTTAATAATTGCAATTAATTGATCGTCAAGGGTTGTTTTTGTATTACGAGTTAAAGCCTCAATTCGGTTAATTACAATTGTGGTTAATAATTGTTTTAAGGCTAATGTGGCTATTAAAACCAGGACTATAAAAAATATTATTCTTACTGGTATATTCAGAATTGTGAGATTTTTGATGATTTGCCAAATTGCTTCCATAATTATCCGATATTAGTCAAATAGAGTTCAATAATACCATATTGGGTTTAACAGTTATAATTTAAAAAGGAAGAAGAAAGAGGGAAGGCTTTATATCAAGTCTCATTGAAGTAGCAGTCAGCACTCAGCTAGCCTCCTACGGAGGAACTTTCTTAGGTCATGCTGCGCAAACGTTAACAGCATATTGCTAACCCAAGGCTACGGCCTTTTCCTGCGGAATGCTACGCAAACATGTTGCGTAGCAAAACAGCTTTTCACGGTGTATAATGGGGGATTCTTTCCCCTCATAAAAGGCGCACCACTAATTTTTTCAAGCTCTTGTGGGAGACCGTTACCCTCGAATTTCAAGCACTCCAGCTAAATGCTGGCAAGGGTCGCATTCCGGACCGAAAAGCTGATACCTAGTTAATTAATCATAATAGTCAGTTCCCTTTAGTCATCTTTAGATGACTTTTGCTATCCAGCTTAGTTAAATTTTTCTGTTTGCTGTTGTAGGTAAACTAATTATAAATTCAGTTCCTTCTCCTAGTATAGAATCAACGTGAATCTCTCCACCATGTTTTTCGACTATGATTTGACGGGCGATCGCCAATCCTAATCCTGTACCTTTGCCGACAGGTTTTGTAGTAAATAAATGGTCGAATATTTTGGCTTTAACTTCTTCACTGATTCCCTGACCATTATCAGCAATCTTAATTTTTACTTTTTCATTTTCTAGTAGTGTTGTAATTATAATCCGATTAGGATTATTCTGAATCTCCTGAAAATCACGCCCCATATTTGACTCATCCAAAGCATCAATTGCATTGGCAATTATGTTCATAAATACTTGATTTAATTGACCTGGAAAACAGTCAATCTTGGGTAAATTTCCATAGTTAGTAATAACTTCAATGGCGGAACGATTTTCGTTAGCGTTGAGGCGATGGCGTAAAATCAGGATAGTGCTATCAATCCCTTCATGTAAGTCAAAAGGTGTTTTTGTATCGCTATCAGCGCGGGAGAAGGTGCGAAGACTTCTGCTAATTGATTGAATGCGATCACCAGCGTCTTTCATAGATTTAACTAACTTTGGTAAATCTTCTCGCATATAGTTTAAGTCGCTTGCTTCCAGTGCTTCTTCAATCTCTGTACCAGGTTGAGGAAATTTTTCGTGATAGAGATCGATGATATCTAATAGATAGTTGATGTAATCTTGTGCAACACTGACATTACCGACAATGGAACCAATTGGATTATTGATTTCATGGGCAACCCCAGCCACTAATTGCCCCAGCGCCGAGAGTTTCTCCTGTTGTACCAATTGCACTTGAGCTTGTTGCAGCGCCTGAGTCCGTTCACTCACCTGCTGTTCTAAAGTATCCGTCAGTCGCTTTAATCGCCAGTGGACTTTGACGCGAGCTAACACTTCCGCTTCTTCAAAGGGTTTGGTGATGTAATCAACTGCACCTAATGACAAACCTTTGACTTTGTCTTCGGTATCAGCGATAGCTGTCATAAAAATGACTGGAATTCCTTTAGTTGCTTGATTTGCCTGAAGACGACTGCAGGTTTCAAAACCATCTATTTTCGGCATATCAATGTCCAGCAGAATCATGTCTGGGTGATGGCGTTGTACTTGGGCTAGAGCATCTTCACCATCAACTGCCATGCGGACTTTATATCCAGCAGCTTTTAAGGCTTTTGACAACACAGATAAGTTAGTGGGTTTGTCATCCACAATCAAAATAAATGGTTGGGTTGGATCTGGCATGGGTTTCTGCTCCTTATTAAACGAGGTAGTTTTGAATAAATGCTCGCATTTGTTTGATTTCGCAAGCTTCTGCAAGGCGGATCAATTCTTGGGTAAAGGCAGCAGTATTGTTATCCTGAAGTTGTTCAGCTATTTCTATGATGCCATCAACTTCTCCATCTTGGGCTAATTCCCAGATTTGCTGCAAGATTTCTGTTTCAGGTGGCTGGATTTCATCGGCAACAACCTCAATCTTCTGTTTTTCAGTGTTATTTGCGTCATAAATCCAATCTAATTGTAGATGTTTTTGCAGCAGTTCTAGTAAAGTTTTAGCTTGCACTGGTTTTGGTAAGAAATCATTTCCCCCAGCATCTAGACTTTTGTGGCGATCAATATCAAAAATACTGGCGGAAGAGACGAGAACAATTTTGTTTTGCAGTTGGGGATGGGATCCTCCTTCGAAGTCAGTTCCTGAACGCAACTTATGTAAAAACTCAAACCCATTCATTATAGGCATAGATAAGTCAGTAATAACTAAATCCGGCGATGTTTTTAGTACCTGTTCGATACCCTCTTTTCCATTGTTAGCTTCGATCATTTCAAAGCCGATGGGTTCTAGAATATTAATTAATACGGAACGATTTTCCCAACGGTCATCAACAACCAAGATTTTGCGTTTCTCACCTTTGTAACCCTGAATTACGCCTTGTTGCATGACTCTCAAAGTGTCTGCCCAATCTTCTGCTTCAGGCAGTTCAACTTCCCAACAGAAGGTGCTGCCTTCACCTAAAATACTTTGAACCTGGATTTCACTTTGCATCAACGCAGCAATTTGACGGGTAATAGTTAGTCCGAGTCCCGTGCCTTCTGCTTGCTTTTTATAATCGCCAACTTGCTCAAAGGGCAAAAAGATTTTTTCGGTTTGTTCTGGAGTCATCCCCACCCCAGTATCTTCTACCTGAAAGCGAATTTTTGCCCCAATGGATTCAACCTTAAAACTCACGCTACCGCGTTCGGTAAATTTAATGGCATTGCCCAGAAGGTTGATCAAAACCTGACGCAAACGTTTTTCATCCGCGCAAATACCCGTAGGCAATTGAGAGCTAACCTGGAAATTAAAGGTAATCCCTTTTTGTTCGGCACGAATGCGGATGATTTCAACAACACTTTGCAGGAAGGAAGGCAGATGGATGGCTGTGGGATGCAGTTCTAATTTTCGGGCTTCGATTTTGGCGAGGTCCAATATATCGTTGATTAGGTTCATCAAGTGAGAACCGGATTGGTAAATAATATCAATGCCGTTTTGCCCTTTTTGGGTGAGAGGTTCGCTGCGTTTTAAGATTTGGGCATAGCCAAGAATACCATTAAGTGGAGTGCGTAACTCGTGACTCATGTTAGCGAGGAATTCGCTTTTGGCTTGGTTTGCCCTGTCAGCAGTTTCTTTTGCTTGCTGAAGTTCCAAACTGGCTTGCTGAATTTCCTGAAATTTATCTTGCAGAACACTTGTCATACATTGAAAGTTACTAGACAGGGTTTCAATTTCAGTAATTGAACTGGATGGAATTTGTAGCGATTGATGTTCTGTGAGTTTATCGGGTAAATTGCTGGTGAGATTGGCAAGTTGCAGTAAGGGTTTAACTAGACTACTGCTAATGGGTTTTGCTAAAAGAGGTGCTAGGATAGCGATCGCCATCAGAATAGCGAAGCTTTTGGTGTAAAATCCCTCAAGTTTTACCAAATAGTAAGCAGTCGGTGTTTCGATCGCCACTATCCATGGAAGCTCGCCGTCAATAGCACTCTTGTGCACGTAAAATGACTTTCTCCAAAGCACGGCTTTAGCAGTGTTGGGAATATTCGGTACCCAAAGGTAGCTATTTTGATCGATCCAATAAATTTCACCATTCCGGTCTCGATCAAAGGGTTGCCCTACTTTCAGATCTTCGCGAGTGGTAGTAATGACCCGGTCTCGTATATCTAGTAAACTCACTAGCCGAGTTGATGTAGACTGACTGGATAGCCATCTTTTTTTCAGGTTATTTACATCAATTTCTGCAACAAATTGACCCACTAGGTTGTCATCTTGCCAAATGGGTATACTCTGAAAGATCGTTGGCGAATCGGATATCATTATCATCTCAGAGAGCATTGGCTGTTTTGCTGTTAACAAACCCTGAAGTGGTAAACTGTTTAGTTGAGTAACATTTTGATTAGCGTTTTCGACAGTGGTTGAATTGAGAATCTGCCCATATGTGTTTGTAATATAAAGATTGCGGAAATCGGGAACGGTTTGTTGAGCAATTTGAATTGTTTCCTGGTTCTGGGAACGGTTTGAGCGATTCCACAGCGGAACGCTATCTTGAATATTGGATGCGAGTGCTTCCAACTTCTCCAGGTTTTGTTGATGCCAGTTCTGTATATCGGTACTGACATTTTGTCTGGTTTCTTCTAGGCGAACTAAAACGTTGTTCTCTTGAACAGAGGTAGCATCCTGACAGTTCCACATGGTCAGTACCATTGCTGGGAGTAAGACAAAAGCTACTAGCAAATTAAGGAGGGTCTGCTCAAAGGCATGAGTTTTATTCTTGATGCTAAACCATTGAGCAATGGGTGTGTGAGTTAGAATCATACTGGCAATTAAGGCATTGCAAATTTGGTTGAGTGGATTTTTGAAGGAAATGAATAAAACACTTTCAGGGGGAATTTTAGCGACAACGATATAGAGGAACCACAGAAGTGGAAATCCGATAATTCCCCAATAAAAAACATCAAGGAGTAATAAGTTGCTGCTGCGCCGTCGCAGTCCCCAACCGACAAAAATCGCTTCCAGGGTGTAGAGAATAAAGGCAGAGGGGTGGTGCCACAACAAAATTGTATAGGAACTGGAAATCGCGGCAGCGATCGTGCCCCAACCGAACCCGTACAGTCTGACGACCAGCATGGTAAAAATACTACCAAACAGCCAGTCGATATGAAGAATTATGGGAATTTTGAAGTAATTACCCATATACCCTGCCAACAGCAAGCAGAGCAAAACAATTGTCGTTCTCCACCGATGTTTGTTTCTATGTGAGTTCCAAGATTCTGCAATATTTCCTGCCATTGTTTCCTCAATTAGTATTAAAATAAAGTTTGATAGAATTGTGCTAGTAACATCAAATCCGGTAGCATCGATGTTATTCAGTATTTTAAAGATCAGAGTCTACATTAGACATCTCCAGAAAATAGGGAACAGGAAACAGGGAACAGGGAACCCACCCCTCGCCCCTCCCCCTCCCAGGAGGGGAGTAATTGATAATTTATGGATAATAATTGATTTAATTTTTGATTTTTACCAGATGTCTATTGTAGGGGCGTTAGCGGCAGCTTGGCGTTAGCAAATGGCCATTCGCCCTTACCCATTGTATGAAGATCGAAGAAATTATATTACTCCGATTTCTCGGGAACCGTAGCCAACGGATTTGATATAAGATTTCGACTCAGTTTCAGTTATTCTTTCATGTTTTTAGGTTGTATTATTTAGAATAAAGACTTTTTTATCAGTTTCAGGAAATTGTTGACTGAAGAGGAAGGACAATTGTAAATTCTGTTCCTTCTCGAGGAGTTGAAGTCACATAAAGATTTCGGTAGTGCCTGTGCGAAAGTGTGGGAATGGTAATATAATCATTGTCCTCAAACACTTTCTATGATCATGGAATGTCCTCTATGTGGCCATCATCAAACTCGGGTATCATAGAAAGATAAGTATTGGAAGTCAAGGATATGATTGTCCTGAATGCCGACAAACTTTTCCTGCGGAATGCAGGGCAAACACCGATACTTTTGACACTCTCTACCATCGTAGAAAAATTCAACCTGAACAGATGCCCATGGTTCTACTCGCTGACGTTGAGGGCAGTAGTTGAAGAGGGATGAGTCAAAAGGGCTAACTACTGAAGCCGAATAATTGGACAAAATTAGACAAATGTTAAAAAATGTTAAAAATCTCATTGTTATCTGCTATCATACATTAACATCATCCTCAGCATTGTCAAAGACTTTTTTTCATGGCTTACCAATTCAAATGCAATCAATCAAGACCAAACTAAAAGTTAATAATAAACAAAAAACAATACTTGCCAAACACGCAGGTGTAGTTTGCTGGCGCAAAGCTTCGCTAACGTCATGCTTATAACTGGGGATTAGCAACTTGCATTACTGAATATGAATCAAGCAAGAAACGACTGAGTGCTATCACTTTACATAAGCGTTTGGTAGCTGAAGTTAAAAGTGAAAATCCCTGGTATTATGAAGTTTCAAAGTGCGCTCCTCAGCAAGCCTTAAGAGATTTAGAGAGGGCATTTAAAAATTTTTTAACTATTCCTAAACGTGGATTTCCAAACTTTAAGAAAAAAGGGAAAAAAGACAGTTTTTATCTAGAAGGAAGTATCAAAATCCTGAAAGGAAACTATATACAATTACCAAGAATAGGAATAGTAAAAACTTATGAAATATTACCATCTGTACCAATAAAAAACGTTGCGATATCAAAACGTGCGGGTAATTGGTATATAAGTTTTAAATATGACGATCGGCCCAACCCTACTACAAAAGAACGAGATATTATTGGTGTAGATGTTGGTATAAATACTCTAGCAACTTGTAGCGATGGAACCAAATTTGCCAATGTTAAAGCCTACAAACAAGCCAAAAAACGACTAACTCGTTATCAACGGCGTGTCAACAAAAAAGAGCCAGGCTCAAAAAACAGAGCCAAAGCCGTAAAAAAACTAGCTTCATCTCATAAAAAAGTAGCAGATATCAGAGCAGATGCACTACATAAACTAACAACATGGTTAGCTAAGAACCACAGCACCATAGTGATTGAAGACTTAAATGTAAGTGGAATGCTAAAAAATCATAAACTAGCAAGTGCAATTGCTGATTGTGGTTTTTATGAGTTTAAACGTCAGCTCACATACAAATGTGAATGGTATGGCAGTGAGTTAATAATCGCTGATAGGTTTTATCCAAGTTCTCAATTATGTTCTCAGTGTGGGCATCAACAGAAAATGCCGTTGCATAAGAGAACCTACGAATGTAGTAACTGTGGTTTTGAAGCAGACAGAGACTTTAATGCTGCTGTCAACTTAGAAAACTATGTGCATCAGTAGGTGGAGTTCCCGCCGATTTGAAGCCTGTGGAGAAGATAAGTTGCAGACTGCGGTCAGTGGTCTTCTGTGTTTGCGCAGCATTGCGTCAGCAAAACAGGAAGCTAGCTCCAAAACCCTCTTGGGTAAGTTTGGGTAAGTTTAGTAGAACGGGAACAAACAAAGATCACAGTTAGGTTAGGGTTCGCGGAGCGTGGTGTCAGGCGTATGGCCTACTTGAATTGGATTTGGGTTCATAATCGCCATCACAATACTGCTGCCCAAAGCTCGGGGTTGGCGTTGGTGGAGCAAGTGCGGCAGCTATATCGCCCCTTGGGACTGGAATGATATAATTACTGATCCCACACTTTGCGCTCTGCACTACCAAGATTTCCTCCATGTTTATGTTCGATAATTTGATGGGCGATCGCTAATCCTAAATCCGTCCCTTTTCCCACATCTTTAGTTGTAAATAAGTGGTCAAAAATCTTGGCTTTAACTTCTTGATTCATCCCCTGACCATTATCAGCAAGAGAAATTTTAACTCCTTGATTTTCCATTGAAGTTGTAATTTTAATTCGGTTAGGATTAACCTCAATTTCTGCAAAACTTAAACCTGTATTTGATTCATCTAACGCATCAATAGCATTGGCAATAATATTCATAAATACCTGATTTAACTGACCGGTAAAACAATAATTTTTTGGTAAATCTCCATAATTTGTAATTACTTCAATCCCAGGGCGATGTTGATTTGCTTTGAGGCGATGTTTGAGAATTAACAGAGTACTATCAATACCTTCATGGATATTAAAAGGTACTTGATAATCTTTATCTGCACGAGAAAAAGTACCCAGAGAAGTGCTAATATTTTTTAATCTGTCCCACGCTATAGTCATCGAATCAATTATTTTAGGTAAGTCTTCTAAACTATAATCCAAATCAATTTCTTCTGCATAGTCAATAATTTCATTACTCTTGTTGGTCAAACTTTCTTGATATCGTATTTGATGAAACACTAAACATCTCCTCCAAAAGAGGGAATAGGAAGAAATAATTGATAATTTCTATACGATAATTGATTTTATAGCGCTGCGCGCAGGCAACAGCTCCGGAAGGCAACAGCGGTGCGACCCCGCGACGACGCCAGCTCGCTTGCGGAATGCGCACTCCTGTGAGGCAATAGGGGGAATAAAAATCTGTTTGCGCAGCATCTCCGTTGGAATAATATAAGACTTTTAGCTATTGGACAATTCCTACAATTTGTAAATATGCCAGCGCACATTGCTATATTTTTATTTTTGGAGATGTCTACTTATAATTTAATTACTGCAATACAAAAATACTTATAAATTATGACTGAAATATTAGTAATAGGTTACGGTAATACTCTCCGCAGTGATGATGGTGCTGGTCAACGGGTGGCAGAGTTAGTAGCAGAGTGGGAATTTCAGAACATCCGATCGCTCCCAGTTCATCAACTTACTCCAGAATTGGCAGAACCTATATCTCAAGCAGAATTAGTTATTTTTGTTGATGTTTATCCGGCAACTTCTGAACAAGGTTTACAGATACATCAACTTTGCGTTCCCCACACTCCACACACTCTAGAAACGGGGGAACTTGAGAGTCAGGGTTTAAATATTGGGCATACAGGAGATCCGCGATCGCTACTTGCTCTTAGTCAATTTGTTTATAAAAATGTACCTCCGAGTTGGTGGATATTAATACCCGCAGTTAATTTTGAATTTGGGGAAGATTTTTCGAGGGAAACAGCTCAAGGAATTACAGATGCTTTAGCACAAATTCAACATATTTTTGTTAATTAAAGTTTAAAAGTTTTATTGACAATTTTTTTTTAATTTAGCAGTTATTTTCTCAAGTTTTTGTTATGTGCCAAAATCAAGTTTTGTAAAAAAACTTTAAGTGATAGTTCAATTAGCAAAAAATAGTTGGATAATAATAGTGAAGGAGGTGGGTGTTAAAGAATAGAAATACACTCAATAAAGTTTTATGGTTAGCAATATTAATACGGAACAAAACCTCTCGCAACTACAAAGCCAAATAACTTCAAAAGACGAAGCATGGCAAGGATTTAAACAAGGAACGTGGACAAAAGAAGTTAACGTTAGAGATTTTATTCAGAAAAATTATACTCCATATACAGGGGATGAATCTTTTCTGGAAAACATCAGTGAATCAACAGACTTTCTCTGGACTGAAGTTAAAGAATTAATGAACCAAGAACGGGAAAAAGGCATTTTAGATGCAGAAACGAAAATCCCTTCTGGTATTACTGCTTACGGGGCAGGTTACATCAATCAAAATTTAGAAAAAATTGTCGGTTTACAAACGAATAAACCCCTCAAAAGGGCAATTATGCCTTTTGGGGGCATTCGAGTGGTTGAGAAATCTTTAGAAGCTTATGGTTATCAAATAGATCCTCAAACCCATGAAGTGTTTACTCAATATCGTAAAACCCATAATGACGGGGTTTTCGATGCTTATACCCGGGAAATGCGGAAAGCTCGTCACTCTGGCATTATCACAGGTTTACCTGATTCCTATGGACGGGGACGTATCATTGGAGATTATCGTCGCATTGCCCTATATGGGGTTGATTTTCTGATTGAAGATAAACAGGAACAGTTGTATTCCCTTGAATACGATGTCATGGATGAGGAAGTAATTCGTTTACGAGAAGAAATATCAGACCAAATCAAAGCCTTGAAAAAATTGAAAACCATGGGAGCAAGTTATGGTTTTGATTTGGGAAATCCCGCAACGAATAGTCAACAAGCTGTACAATGGACGTATTTCGGATATTTAGCTGCTGTTAAAGAGCAAAATGGTGCAGCTATGTCTTTGGGACGTGTCTCTAGTTTCCTGGATATTTACATTGAAAGGGATTTGAAATCAGGAGCGATCGCTGAAGCTGAAGTTCAAGAATTAATCGATCAATTCGTGATGAAACTGCGGATGGTTCGCTTTTTGCGCGCTCCTGAATATAATCAGTTATTTGCAGCAGATCCGGTTTGGGTGACAGAAGTAATTGGTGGAATGGGAACAGATGGTCGTCCCCTCGTGACTAAAAATAGTTTCCGTTTCTTGCATACTCTCTACAATTTAGGACCTGCACCTGAGCCAAATTTAACGATTCTTTGGTCTGAACAGTTGCCCCGCGCTTTTAAACAATATTGTGCTAGGGTTTCCATTGATACCAGTTCTATTCAGTATGAAAATGATGACTTAATGCGTCCAGAATTTGGGGATGATTATGGTATCGCTTGTTGTGTCTCGGCAATGAGAATTGGTAAACAAATGCAGTTTTTTGGGGCACGAGTTAATCTAGCAAAAGCGTTACTCTACGCTATTAATGGTGGTAAGGATGAAAAACACGGCGATCAAATTGCCCCTGCTTATGCTCCTATTACCAGTGAGTACCTAGATTATGAAGAAGTGACAGCTAAGTTTGACGTTTTGATGGACTGGTTAGCGAAATTGTATGTTAATAGTCTGAATGTCATTCATTATATGCACGATAAATATTGCTACGAAACTTTAGAAATGGCATTACACGACCGCGATGTTTATCGGACTATGGCTTGTGGAATAGCTGGTTTATCTGTGGTGGGAGATGCGCTGGCGGCGATTAAATATGGAAGTGTCAAAGTTATTCGGAATGAAGAAGGGTTAGCGGTTGATTACGAAGTGACAGGAGATTATCCCAAGTTTGGCAATAATGATGAGCGGGTTGACGAAATCACTTCTGGCGTTTTAAGCAGTTTTATGGATAAAATCCGCAAAAACAAAACTTATCGTCATGCAACACCTACTCAGTCAATTTTAACCATTACTTCAAATGTGGTTTATGGTAAGAAAACTGGCAGCACACCTGATGGACGAAAAGCAGGGGAACCATTTGCACCGGGAGCAAACCCCATGCACGGACGAGATACTAAAGGAGCGATCGCTTCTATGGCTTCCATTGCCAAATTACCTTATGAAAATGCTAAAGATGGAATTTCATACACATTCTCTATTGTGCCAGAAGCATTAGGGAAAACTGACGATGGAAAAGTAAACAATTTGGTAGGAATGTTAGATGGTTATTTCCACGACACGGGACATCATATCAATATTAACGTTCTCAACCGAGAAACTTTGCTAGATGCAATGAACCGTCCTGAAGAATATCCTCAGTTGACTATTCGAGTATCAGGTTATGCAGTTAACTTCATTAAACTGAGTCGCGAACAACAATTGGATGTGATTAATCGGACATTCCACAATCAATTGTAGAAGGCAGAAGGCAGGAGGCAGTAGGCAGGAGGAAAGAAAAGGTTAGAAGGGATAAAGTTTCTCGATCGCTGATTATTTTGTAGGGGTGAACAGCTGTTCACCTCTCCAATCTCCAATAATAAAAACAGGACTTAGGCATTTTCGAGAGGAGTAATTTACATGGGATCGACTGGCATTATTCATTCAATAGAGACCTGTGGAACGGTCGATGGTCCAGGAATTCGATTTGTTATTTTTACTAAAGGTTGTCCCTTAAGATGTTTATACTGCCATAATGCTGATTGTCGTCATACGGAAAATGGCAAGTCAATGTCTGTTGATGAATTGATTTTAGAAATTGAAAAATATCAGTCTTACTTTAAATTTTCTGGTGGCGGTGTCACGGTAACTGGTGGTGAACCTCTGATGCAGCCTGAATTTGTCAAAGAAATTTTTCAAAGATGTCGTCTGCTAGGAATTCATACTGCTTTAGATACATCGGGATATGTCCATTTGAACGTTGCTAAATCTGTTTTAGAATATACAGATTTGGTATTATTAGATATTAAATCTTTTGATCCAAAAATTTACCAGAAAGTAACCAATGTTTCTCTGGAACCAACCCTTAATTTTGCTCGGTATCTCAACGAAATTCATAAGCCAACATGGATAAGGTTTGTGTTAGTCCCTGACTTGACAGATCCCATTGATAATGTAACTGGATTAGCTGAATTTATAGAGCCTTTTGATAATGTTGAAAGAGTTGAAGTTTTACCCTTTCATAAAATGGGAGAATACAAATGGCAACAACTAGGATATGATTATCAACTCAAAACAACAGAACCTCCTTCAGATGAATTATTAGAAAGAACTATTAATATCTTCAAAAGTCATAACCTAATAGTTCAATAATGTGAGAAGGCAAAAGGTAGAGTGCAGATAAATAATGGCTGAAATATTAATAATAGGTTATGGGAATATTTTCTACAGTGATTATGGTGCAGGCAGAAGAGTAGCAGAGTTCGTAGCAAACTGGAAATTGTTGAATTTGCGATCGCTCCCTCTCCTCCAACTTACCCCTGACCTAGCAAAACCAATGTCTGAAGCCAAGTTAGTCATTTTTGTTGATGTTTATCGCCCTTGGGACTCGCCTGAATTACTTGTTGGTTATTACAATTACGCTCCACCCCTTCCTCACCTTAAAAATTGTGTGGGGCAAGTTGTAGATCCTCTATCGCTACTTGCTCTCAGTCAGTTTATTTAGGGCTTGCTGAATAAAGCTAAAAGTCAGTATAGCTAAGGCTTATGAGCTTTTTATATTCAGTTTATACCAATTTCATAAAATATTGCAAAGCGTGAAGACACAGGGAACAGGGAACACCGAAGCTGGGAACAGAGAAAGAAAAACATAAATATTAAAGAGGAAAAAAGGTGGAAATTTTAGAATTTATAGAATTTATAATTTTTTCTTTTAGGAATAAATCACAAATTAAGATGTAACTGCCTTTGCGTGAATTTGGTATTATATCGTCGTTCTTGGCTCTTATTGGCATCAATTTACTGAAATTTTCTGCTGAAATTCAAGAAAATTTCTTCACATAAAATGGCCGAAACTGTTGCCTGTTCCCCACACATCGACCCGTCTCCGCGTCTCCGCGTCCCCGTGTCCTACCTCCACCAACCAATTTTTTCAGCAGACCCTATTTACAGTTACGTACCTCCCGCTTGGTGGATATTAATTCCTGTATTCAATTTTCAATTTGGGGAGGAACTTTCTCCGATGGCAGAAATAGGTATTCACGACGCTTTAACACAAATTTTATTGTTAGATAAGTTTTAAAGCTTTTTTATTAATAAATCCCAAGAGTTAATTTTCAAAAGCCTTGTGTATTAAAAAATACATGACCCCCATTTTGTTCTCGTCCAATACCAACTCAACAAAAGATTTAGCAAAAAAAGCTGCATATAGGTGTAAAAAAAACATCAATTTTTAGAAGTAAGAAACAGGTAGAATATTCAAAATAGATCTAATTAATAAATTACTAAACCTAAAAAGCTTCGGGAGGAAGTACGCAGTGCCCGTTTTAACGGCTGGTTGAATAACGACACGCGGGTAATAAAGCGGAGTGAAGTTCTGCTATAATAGAAATAGCAAGTAAGAACAAGGTTTGTTGCCATGATCTCTAGCTAGTGCGGTGAAATTCCGGTGGACAGGAGACGGGGAATAGATTTCCTACGACGGCTGTTAGCTCCGCATTCAGCACCGAAAAGCAAGAAGGCAGCTAGAGCAGCGAGAAGATTGCTCCAACATATTAAGTAAAACCACTCGTGAAAGCTATTGAAAAAAAGTAAGCTAACAGCTAGATAATAGTCTATGCCGAGAAGCCTAGAAGTCTGCCCTTCAGGCTTGAAGCAAATGTGGATTTATGAGGGACTGCGTGCGGAAGTAAATTCCGCACTTTAAACGCCCCGTCCCATTTGCGGTGGGTTAACCGCAGAATCCAGGGTGTTTCAACCCCTGGAGATGTCAAAAATCCACAATATTTGTAAATAACCAGAGAATTTCAACAGGAGAATATCTATGAGTGACAAAACTTTTGCAACACTGGATGGTAACGAAGCAGTTGCCCGTGTTGCCCACAAACTCAATGAAGTTATTGCCATCTATCCCATTACCCCCTCCTCACCAATGGGTGAATGGGCAGATGCTTGGTCATCCCAAGGCACGCCGAATATTTGGGGTACAGTTCCGAGTGTGGTTGAAATGCAGAGTGAGGGTGGGGCGGCCGGAGCAGTACATGGTTCGTTGCAAACAGGTTCTCTAACTACAACGTTCACAGCATCTCAGGGATTATTATTAATGATTCCTAATCTTTATAAAATTGCTGGGGAACTCACTTGTTGTGTTATTCATGTTGCAGCTCGTTCTTTGGCAGCTCAAGGTCTGTCTATATTTGGCGACCACAGTGATGTGATGGCTGCCCGCGCTACTGGTTTTGCGATGTTGTGTTCTGCTTCGGTACAAGAAGCTCACGACTTGGCACTTGTTTCCCAAGTTGCCACTCTGGAAGCAAGACTGCCATTTATTCATTTCTTTGATGGTTTCCGCACTTCCCATGAGGTACAGAAAATTGAACTTCTGCCAGAAATGGTTTTGCGGGAAATGATCGATGATGAATTTGTTTTTGCTCACCGCGCTCGTGGTTTGACTCCTGACCGACCAGTTTTACGGGGTACAGCTCAAAACCCGGATGTTTATTTCCAAGCTAGGGAAAGTGTTAATCCTTTTTACACGGCAACTCCGGATATTGTTCAGAAAGCAATGGATAAATTTGCCGAACTGACAGGGCGACAATATCAATGTTTTGAATATCACGGTGCTGTTGATGCAGACAGGGTTATTATTCTCATGGGGTCTGGTTGTGAAACAGTTCACGAAACTGTAGACTACTTAACTGCCAATGGTGAAAAAGTTGGGGTATTGAAAGTTAGACTATATAGACCATTCGATGCCAGAAGGTTAGTCGCAGCATTACCTGAAACAGTGAAAAAAATTGCTGTGTTAGATAGGACAAAAGAGCCTGGTGCAAGTGGCGAACCTCTTTATCAAGATATAGTTACTGCTCTGAATGAAGAATGGTCAGACGCAATGCCAAAAGTAGTCGGCGGTCGTTATGGTTTATCTTCTAAAGAGTTTAACCCGGCAATGGTGAAGAGCGTTTTTGACAACCTCAGTGCCGATAAACCCAAAAATCATTTTACAGTCGGCATCAACGATGACCTTTCTCACACATCTTTACCTTTCGATGCAGGTTTCTCTATCGAACCAGATAATGTGGTGCGGGCAATGTTTTACGGTTTGGGTTCCGATGGTACGGTCGGTGCGAATAAAAACTCCATTAAAATTATTGGGGGAGAAACTGACAACTACGCTCAAGGTTATTTTGTCTACGACTCGAAAAAATCTGGTGCTGTTACTGTCTCCCACCTCCGCTTCGGTGCTAACCCCATTCGTTCCACTTATCTCATCGACCAAGCAAATTTTGTCGGTTGTCACCAATGGAGTTTTCTAGAAAAATTAGACGTTCTGACCTCCGCAGCTAACGGTTCTATTTTTCTGATGAATAGTCCCTACGCTCCTGATGAAGTTTGGGAAAAGTTGCCTGTGGAAATTCAAGAGCAAATTATCCGCAAGAATTTAAAAGTCTACGTCATCAATGCAAATAAAGTTGCTAGTGACAGTGGGATGAGAGGACGCATTAATACAGTAATGCAAACCTGTTTCTTTGCCTTAGCTAATGTTTTGCCCAGAGAAGAGGCGATCGCTCAAATTAAAAAATATATCCAAAAGACCTACGGCAAAAAAGGTCAGGAAATTGTCAATATGAATTTACAAGCGGTTGACAATACTTTGGATAATCTCTACGAAGTTAAAATTCCCACGGAAGTTAGCAGTAGTCTCCACCGTTTACCACCCATTCCTGACACAGCGCCAGAATTTGTCCGGGATGTCTTGGGCAAAATGATTTCTAGGGAAGGCGACCAACTACCAGTCAGCGCTTTACCATGTGATGGAACTTACCCCACAGGTACAACTAAATGGGAAAAACGTAATGTTACTCAAGAAATTCCTGCTTGGGACCCTGATGTTTGCGTGCAATGTGGCAAGTGTATTATGGTTTGCCCTCATTCGGTCATTCGTGGTAAAGCTTATGAGGAGACTTTGTTAGATAATGCTCCGGCAACATTCAAATCTACAAATGTCAAAGATAAAGATTTTTCCGGACAGAAATTTACTATCCAAGTCGCACCCGAAGACTGTACTGGTTGTGGTGTGTGTGTAGATATTTGCCCGGCGAAAAATAAATCTATGCCATCCCGCAAAGCAATAAATATGGAAGCGCAGTTACCATTGCGGGAACAAGAAAGGGAAAATTGGGATTTCTTCCTGGGTCTACCTAACCCCGACCGTCGCTCCCTCCATCTCGACCGCATCCGTCAACAACAATGGCAAGAACCCTTATTTGAATTTTCCGGTGCTTGTGCGGGTTGTGGCGAAACTCCCTATATTAAATTAGTCAGTCAATTATTTGGCGATCGCTCAGTTGTGGCAAATGCTACGGGATGTTCCTCTATTTACGGCGGTAACTTACCCACAACTCCTTGGACAAAAAATGCAGACGGTCGCGGGCCTGCTTGGTCAAATAGTTTGTTTGAGGATAACGCCGAATTTGGTTTAGGTTTCCGTCTGTCTCTCGACAAACATGGTCAATTTGCTGCGGAGCTTTTGCAAAAAGTAGCGGCAACTGTGGGAAATAATTTAGTTAATGCCATTCTGAACGCTTCCCAAAAATCTGAAGCTGATATTTGGGAACAACGGGAGCGAGTCGCTCAAGTCAAGGAAAAATTGCAAGGGGTAGATTCGCCAGAAGCAAAGCAATTGTTTACTTTGGCAGATTATCTGGTGAAAAAATCTGTTTGGATAGTTGGTGGTGATGGTTGGGCGTATGATATTGGTTTTGGTGGTTTAGACCACGTTATCGCTAGCGGTCGAAATGTGAATATTTTGGTTATGGATACGGAGGTTTATTCTAATACTGGCGGTCAGTCTTCCAAAGCAACTCCTCGTGCGGCAGTTGCTAAATTTGCAGCAGGAGGAAAACCATCAGGTAAGAAAGATTTAGGTTTGATAGCAATGACTTATGGCAATGTTTATGTTGCCAGCGTTGCCATGGGAGCGCGAGACGAACATACCCTCAAAGCATTTTTGGAAGCTGAAGCTTATGAAGGACCATCTTTAATTATTGCTTACAGTCATTGTATTGCTCATGGAATTAATATGACCACTGCCATGAGTCATCAGAAAGCTCTGGTGGAAAGCGGTCGGTGGTTGTTGTATCGGTATAACCCAGACTTGGTACAACAAGGTAAAAATCCTTTGCAACTAGATACGCGATCGCCCAAGAAACCAGTAGGCGAGTCGATGTATCAGGAGAATAGGTTCAAAATGCTCACCAAGAGCAAACCTGCTGATGCCAAAGAGTTATTAGTACAAGCGCAGGAAGATGTTAATACTCGTTATGCGATGTATGAATATTTGGCAGCTCGAAAATTAGAAATTTCCAATGGTAACGGTAACGGTAATTCTGATGCTATGAAAACACCAGAAAAAACTACTAATAGCTAGTAGTTTCCGAGGGATAAAACTGTAGGTTTGGTTAAGCGCAAGCGCAACCCAACAACAAGATATAGTTTGAGGAATTACGCATTTTTGAGTTCTAATATAGAATCCGGTTGAATAGTTATTGTATAGTTGAGAGTAGGGGAGTGGGGGAGATTAAAGGCTTGAAGTAATTATAGAATTATCAACATATACTAATTAAATAATTGTGGTTTAAAGCCTCCCCTTTTAAGGGGGAAAAATTGCTAGGATATTTCCTTATATTCAATTCCGTAACGGTTAAAATCCGAGGTAATTATCCATTATCCATTATCAATTAATGAATCCTACCTCCTCGCTCATTCCCCGTTCCTCCTGTCTTCCCCTCCCCTCCTGGGAGGGGTTAGGGGTGGGTTGTCTCCTGAAGATATAGTTTGAGGAATTACGCATTTTTGAGTTCTAATATAGAATCCGGTTGAATAGTTATTGTATAGTTGGGAGTAGGGGAGTGGGGGAGATTAAAGGCTTGAAGTAATTATAGAATTATCAACATATACTAATTAAATAATTGTGGTTTAAAGCCTCCCCTTTTAAGGGGGAAAAATTGCTAGGATATTTCCTTATATTCAATTCCGTAACGGTTAAAATCCGAGGTAATTATCCATTATCCATTATCAATTAATGAATCCTACCTCCTCGCTCATTCCCCGTTCCTCCTGTCTTCCCCTCCCCTCCTGGGAGGGGTTAGGGGTGGGTTGTCTCCTG
>NZ_JAAHGU010000010.1:31065-161451 GCF_010692685.1 Okeania sp. SIO2F5
CGGTTAAAATCCGAGGTAATTATCCATTATCCATTATCAATTAATGAATCCTACCTCCTCGCTCATTCCCCGTTCCTCCTGTCTTCCCCTCCCCTCCTGGGAGGGGTTAGGGGTGGGTTGTCTCCTGTCTCCTGTCTCCTACCCTTACCCATAAGACTTTTGAGCGCAAACCCTATATATTTATAACCCAAACTACTAGCACGTCTAGTCTAGAACTATGGATGAAAAAAATCTAACCCCCCAACCCCCTTTGTGGTATAGTGGCAGGGATCATAGATAGAATTCGACTGGTATTTTTTAAATATGAAAGTATTTGACTATGATAAAATCAGGGCTACTATGCTTAAAGGGCCTCGTGTAACCTCTCTCCTGAACCATTTTGAGAATATTGCTGCGGGTATCTCTCAAGCACCTACACAAAGCATATATGCAGCCTCTGACTTTTTAAGTAAAAGCAATGAATACCGNATTCATACAATGTTCCATACTCAACGTGATGATTCAAAATGGTAAACCCCAGAGCTACAAAGTAGAAATCTAGTTAACTTCCAACTAAGGGAGTTTTTGGCGATCGCTACTTTCATGCAACAAAGCCAGTCAGAAGTCAAAAAAAATTGTAGGTTGGGTTGAGGCAACGAAACCCAAAATTATCCAGCAACGAAACCCAAAATCATTATTATCCCTGTGTGTCACTTCGTTATACCTAACCTACTTCTTGCTTGATTATCTTGGTTTTTGTTGGGTTGCGCTGTCGCTTAACCCAACCTACTGGCACGTCAAGCTTGAAATCGTGTTTTAGGAAAATTCTCTAAACCTTAGTCATAGCAATAATTATACTAAAAAATTTAATACACCATTTTCAGCTTGACACGCCACTACTCACTTCTTAATCTCCTCCACCAGCTTTCCAAGCAATAGCTTGACTCGGTTGAGGTTCGGGTAACTTCAGGGAAATTAAACCTGCTGCTAATACAAACGACATTGATACCCACAGACAACCAACTAAACCAAATATCTGATAAACCAACCCAGATAAAACCGTACCTGCAAGACGACCACCAGAATTAGCCATATAATAGAAACCAACATTTAATGCCACTTTATCATCATTAGTAAATGCCAACACTAGATAGGAATGAACTGCAGAGTTAAAAGCAAACACTACACCAAAAATCATCAGTCCACCAACAATAATCCAATTAGCAGGTAAGCCAAATTGTAATGCTAGAGCGATCGCGCCGGGAATACCAGTTAATGTAAACGTCCAAAATTGAATTGTTTTTGATTGTGGTGGCTCGCCAGAACCAAATTTCTGGATCAGAGTCGGTGCTAAAGATTGAATAATACCATAACCAATCACCCAACAAGCCATAAATCCACCAACTTGATAAAACGACCAACCCAAAGTACCTTCCAGGAAAACAGGTAATCCTACCACAAACCAGACATCTCGCGAACCAAATAAAAAGAAGCGAGCAGCAGAAAGAATATTAATTTCCTCACTTTTAGAAAAAAGTTCTTTAAAGTTCACTTTCTGCTTAATTTTGCCCATGTCTTCTGGCAACATTATGCTGGTGAACAGAATTAAAAATAATCCGCCTGCCATTATCCACAGAGCATTGACAAATCCAAATAATGTCAGTAGCGCACTACCGACAAAAAAACCAACTCCTTTCAGAGCATTCTTGGAACCAGTTAATACTGCCACCCACTTAAATAGAGATGATTCAGCATCTTCAGGCACAACTAACTTAATCGCACTTTTAGAACTCATTTTCGTTAAGTCTTTAGCTATTCCCGAAAATGCTTGTGCTACCATCACATAAGATACAGCTAACCATTGTGCCCAACTTGGGTTTACCCATGAAAGCATAATTAGGGCGAAAACCTGCAGAGCAAGACCGCTGTAAAGAGTTACTCTTAATCCAAACTGTGAACCGATCCAACCGCCGAAAAAATTAGTAAAGATGCCAAAAACTTCATAAAATAAGAACAAAAAGGCTATTTCTAGGGGAGAATAACCAATTTTGTAGAAGTAGAGTAGCACTAACATTCGTAAAGCACCATCAGTAATGGTGAAACCCCAGTAAGCAAGAGTGACTAGGGCATAATTTTTTATACTAGAACTTGTGGTAGAAGCCATGATTTTAATTAATTTAAACTATTGTAACCAATTTGCTAAAATTAAACCTTCAATTCTTAACATATCAGAATCATTAGAAACTAACACTAGATTATGATAAATTGCTGTAGTAGCAATCAAAATATCGGGAAATTGTATGGGTGTTCATTTTTTCCTTAAATTTGCATAAATGCCAGAGGTGATATTAATTATCTCTATCTTGTCTAAAAACAAAATATTGATATCACTATTACACAAATCCTCCAAAATAGCTAACTTTTTTGGGGATTAACTGCTAATAAAACTCCCTTACTTTCAAAATAGGTAATACAACTGATAAAAAGTTTTTCTTTTCTATAATTAAAATTATTCAGCCGAATATCAAGTCTAGAATCTTTTTTAAGAATAGCAGTTAAAATATTTGTATCTAATAAATATTCAATTCACATTTTCCTTATATCTCGCATTGCTGCATCAAACTCTTCTATTTATTATTCAGGAGTTAAATCACTTATTAATCCATATAATACTTGCCCCCCAATATACGTCTGATTTTAGAACTAATTATTTCCTCAGTCATTTATTGTAATTCTTCTAGAGAACAATTTCTCATAAAAGTATCGAATATAACTTCAACCATTTCATCTATTTCTAAATTTTCAAACAAATTATCAGTAGCAAATAAATTATCTATAATTGGAATTTCTCTCTGCTTAAAAATATCTTTCATTGTAATAGAAAAATCAGTCATATTTTTCTCCTTTTTATCCTATTTATTTAACTTATTGTCAGTTATCAGTCATAAGTTATGAGTCATTAGATCATTATTACACCAAAGCAGTAATTATATAAAATCCGGGTAACTACTATATCCAAGTCATTGCGACTGGAACGGAGTGGAAGGAAGCAATCTCCTTAACTTCTGAGATTGCTTCCTATCGTCGCAATGACAACTGTTCACTAGATTCTATATTAGCCTCCAAGGAGAATTACTGATAACTGATAACTGATAACTGAAATGCCTATTGCAAACTCAAAGCAACTTTTCGAGCTAACTCTGCCATACGGTTAGCATAACCCCATTCATTGTCATACCAAGCCAAAATTTTCACTTGAGTCTCATCTACTACCATTGTTGAAAGAGCATCAATAATAGAAGAGCGGGGATCATCTTTATAGTCAATGGAAACTAAAGGACGTTCTTCATAACCCAAAATTCCTTTGAGCGGTGGTTGCTCAGATGCAGCTTTCAATAAACTGTTAATTTCTGCTACTGTGGTAGGACGAACTACTTCAAACACACAATCTGTCAAAGAAGCATTTAACAAAGGAACCCGCACCGCTAAACCATTCAACTTACCCTTAAGTTCTGGGTAAATTAATGCGATCGCTGTTGCCGAACCAGTTGTAGTCGGAATCAGTGAAAGACTTGTAGATCTGGCACGACGCAAATCTTTATGAGGTGCATCAACAATAACTTGAGTATTAGTATTATCATGGATAGTAGTAATAACTCCATGTTTAATTCCCAATCCTTCGTGAATCACCTTTACCACTGGAGCTAAACAGTTGGTAGTACAAGAAGCTGCCGTGAGTAAGTGATGTTTTTCAGGTTCATACAGATTATCGTTAACACCCATGACTACATTTAAAGCTTCTTCTTTAACTGGTGCTGCCACAATTACCTTTTTGACACCATTCTGAAAGTAAGGTTCGAGAGTGCTTGGAGTCCTAAACTTGCCAGAACATTCCAACACAATATCAACACCAAATTTGTCCCAAGGTACTTCACCTGGTTGGGAATATTCACTGAAACTGAGAGGTTTACCATCAATTATTACCTGTTCGTCTGCTGCTTCTACTTCCGGCGACCACCTGCCATGTACAGAATCAAACTTAAGTAAATGCGCTGCTGCTGCCGTACCTCCTTTGATTTCATTAATGTGAACAAACTCTAGTTCTGGCCATTCCCAAGCTGCACGCAGTGCCAACCTTCCCATGCGACCAAATCCATTTATTCCTATGCGTATTGCCATATTTTTCCTCCTTTAAATTTTCGATAGTTTTACATAGCAATGGTGAATAGCATAGTACGGGAGGAAGATGCTCCCACTGTAGTGTCTCATAATAAAAATAACTACAAAGCACTACCATTACAATGCACCAACACCAAATTTTCTTTTTTCTTAACTAGCTCAGGACTTAGGCAAATTATTAGATAATACACTATCTGTAGAAGCAAATGGCATGATAGTATCCAGTTTTTTAATCTCTTAAACAAGTTAATTTTTTGCCAAAGTCTGTAAAAAGCTACTTTGAGATTCCCGTAAATCAATTTCTGGGTTTGCAGTTGAAATAATTTCCATTGCCTCATCATAAGATGAACCAGAAATAATCAAATACCCCGCAAGAGCAGTAGCTGTTCGTCTTTTGCCATTGCTGCAATGAATTACAACACCATTGTTTTGACTATCAATAAAATCCTGTAGTTGTTTAATTTGTTCCCGACTTGGTGCAGTTCCTCCTTTGGTAGGCAACCACAAGTAAGGTAAGTTTGCTTGTTTGTAAAGCTCTAAGTTAGAGGGATCATCCATCAAAGAGACTATTGCACCGATACCTAGTTTCTGTAATTCTGGCAACTCTTCTGGCAATGGTTTGCGAACTCCTGCCAGTTTCTGTGGAATCACCCACCACAAATTTTCTGCTATCGGTTGAGTTGTTTTTTCTTCCATAGTTAATTTCTTTCCTTTTCTTTACGCTCACTATAGCGGTCTGTCAAATAATCAACCTTATCTCGCAACAATAATGTAAACTTGTATAATTCCTCCATAACATCAACAACGCGATCGCGATAAGCTGAATCTTTCATTGTCCCATCTTCATTAAATTCCTGATAAGCTTTCGCTACAGAAGACTGATAGGGATGTTATAAATAGTTTCGCTCCTTTAAATGTCAAATAATTGCCCCAAACTATGGTCTGATCAAAGTTTTTAGTAGATCAAATCTAACTTCTGACTTGTGACTTGTGACTTCTAACTTCAGTGAAATTTTCTACCCTACTCCCCCACTCCCCTTCCCCTAATCTCCAACAAATGGAGTCGCACAACAAGGAGAATCTAATAAAGTTGCCTTCTCTGGTTCGTGAGGAAACCAAAAAGCTGTGCGTTTGCAAAACTATACCAACATCAACATTACTGGTACTTCTATTAATACTCCCACTACTGTTGCTAAAGCTGCCCCAGAATTCAAACCAAATAGAGTAACTGAAGTGGCGATCGCTACTTCAAAATGATTACTAGCTCCAATTAAAGCAGCGGGAGTAGCATCTTCATAATGTAATTTCATTTTCAAAGCTGCTACATAAGTAATCAAGAAAATAAAATTAGTCTGGAGAAATAGTGGTACGGCCTTCTTGAAATCTCTCAGCAGTATTTTTACAGTTTTGTTCATATTTTTTATATCTGTATATTTCAAAAAAAATTGATATTTTAGGTAAGGCTAGTATAGCGAAAAAAGTGGAGGTAAGAACAAACTTACGCAGTCCCCTCTGAAGTCAGAAAATTTCCCCACAGCGTAGGTTACAGTGGGGTAGTTCAGTATCTATGACAATACCCCTGCTGGGGTAAAAGGTATCTTTATAAGATATACTTATTTTTTATATATAAAAAATAGTTATTATTTATATATTTCTCATAAAATTTAGACTTTTGCTCTAGAATTGGTATACTAAAGCATAGTTTGGACGTATAGCTCAGTTGGTTAGAGCACTACCTTGACATGGTAGGGGTCACAGGTTCGAGTCCTGTTACGTCCATTTTTCTGCGAACCTTGTTGAGTAGAAGTTTATCCTGAAAAGATTATAGTGTTAGCGGAGCTTTGTGTCAGCAATCGCCTAAATTGGTATGGGCTATATATAGTGTCTTTGGGTAAGTCATGTTAATAATATACCCATTGTTTCGTTAATCTATTCGATACTAAAGAAGTAAAAATGATCAAGATAACTCATGCTTAACACATACAGAGAGAATATTTTACCTCTTTAGTCACAATTCTATTGAAGTGTAAAAATTAATTCCTTTTCTTGTTAAATATAGCGAAACTATTAGAGGTGGCCATCTATAGGTACAACCAAGATATGTAAATAGACATCTGGTAAAAATCCAAAATCAAATCAATTATCACACATAAATTATCAATTCTTTCTCCCTACTGCCTACTGCCTACTGCCTCTTTTCTGGAGATGTCTAAATGCCATACAAATACCACTAGACATTATTTATTGGCCAACTGCTAATTTTTATACGACAATATAAAAGATTATTATATACAAATTAATTTAAAAGAAGTATTTTTGATAAAGTGTCTGTAAAATCTAGAAGTCATGGTATAATCAGATTACTAAATTGGAAAAAGTAGTTAGTCTAGAAAAGGCTAAAATATTTGTGATTAGGGGTTATAGCTCAGTTGGTAGAGCACCTCAATGGCATTGAGGGGGCCAGCGGTTCGAGTCCGCTTAACTCCATGTTAATATTCAATAACTACTTAGCTTAAGTAGAGCAGGCTAAAAAAAAGACGTTGCACTTTTAATCAAAAAAACCCTAAAGAAAATGAATATAAACTTTTGAGCTAATTTACAATTTGATACATAGCGCCCAAAATTTACCATGTTCTACTTAGCTGTGAAATTCAACTTTAAATAATAGCAGTTTTGAGTTTACTTTTTTACCGTTATCAATGCTTTTAACAATTCTTATTTGTATGGGCTGAAACTAGATAAATTAATCATAAACTACTCCTGATAGAGTAAGTCTGTTGAAACAAGAATATCTAAATACTCCAAATATTTCCTTTTTGTTCAAATTAAAACTTCAGTTCTTAAAACCATATCATTTTTAAGATAGACTAAAGTCTGTTTGAAGGTTTTCCTTCACCTACTAAAGCTAGCTATAGTTGTCGATAGATTTTCATAATACCAAACTTAGCTATTGCTCCACAATTGTCAAATATTTCATTTGATGTATCAAAACGTAGTGTAACACAATACATTTATGGAATCTTCATTTATCCTTTTTAAAGTATTTGGTAATTATATAGGGGATTTATGATAACTATATTTAATTTTTTGCTTCTACTCTGATTGATTTACCCTTATTATCTGTACGATAAGACCAGGTCTCATTACCATCAGACAAGATAATATACCAACCTTCTACTAATCTTTGCCCACAAAGTTCATCACTATTTGCAAGTCCCAAGCAAGTATTAGGCCAAATTTCTTGACTGACTTGAGTAACTTTGATATTTTTAGGCAAAATACCCGTTTGATTACTTAAATCTTCGCGAACAGCATCAACTATATTATTAGGTATTATTTCGTCACGATCGGCAATTTTTTCCACTTTATCTAGGGTGGGTTTACTGATTTTTTTTAGATCATCAAAATTTTGATTAATGGAAGGTTCGCTAACAGCAAGTATCTGATTGATAGATTTATTTTTTAGAGAAAATGCTTGAGATATTTCTGTCTGGTTGTCGATTTTAATCTCTGTTGCAGACTTGATAAGGTTAGCAAATTTATTAGCTGTAGAATTAGTTTTGGTATTTGTTTCTAATTGTTGAGATTGAAGCTCTTTTACAGCAGCAATTGCTGTTTCAGTAAGATTGGGATATGCTTCAGCAGCTAATATTCCAGTCAAAATTAATGCTAGTAAAAAAGGATGAGGTGATTTATGATCAACTCGTTCATTTGGATTTTGTTTATGATTTTTAGAGTTTAATTTCATGGTTAATACGCATTTATTATTGCTAGATTTACTTGTGATTATTAGTTGGGAAACCAGTCACTTGAGAACTATGACTAGAACTACAGGAGCAAATAAAAGTGTAAGTTTTAATTTTATTCTGCTACTTGGCTACATATAACAATAGAATTGCAAAATTTAGTATTAGTTCAACTTAATCTGTCTATCTCTAATTAATCTATCATCACTAAAATGGACTTGATTTGTACCATTTTGTCTGATTAGTCACATATAATACAAATTTACAGTATTTAACTAAAATCAATAGACTTACAAAAAAGTCAGTTAGTTCCATAATAATTTGTCATAAAAGCTCTAAAAACAAACAACTATTACTTGATTTCAACTTAATTGGGTGTTTTTCCGGAGAAGAGACTTTTTCCCAAAGCTTATGTAAATGAAAGTTTGCTTCTATCTAAAATTTCTGCTTAATTGAAAAGATCTGCAGCTATCAACAAGACGATACAATATTTAGCTAGTGAATTTCTAAATTTTTACTGACAAATCAAAATTATAATTATAATCTCATCACAACTTAGAAGTTTCTACAGATGGATAAAAATATTTTCCGCAGGCAGTAGAAAATTAAGTCAGCACAAACAAATTTTGGTGCTATTAACAATTTAGTAAGAGAAGATAATGGAGACCAATATTATGGACCCGTTACTTGAAGGTGGTGCTGCTATACAACAGCGTGATTACACCTTAATCATCGATAAAAGCAAAGATATGTATCTATCTGACTCTGCCATAGACAAAAGTCCTTGGGAACTAATGCAAGAGTCGGTAATCAAATTAGCAAGTGAATGTGAGAAGCTAGATTTAGATGGACTAACAGTTTACCTATTTTCAGACTATTTTAAACGATATGACCAGGTGACATCCACGGACTTAGCTCATATCTTCCTGGAAAATCAACCTTCGGGCAAAACTAATTTAGCAGATGCTCTTAAGGATGCTATTGATAATTATTTTGAGCGACGTGCTTTAAATACAGCAAAGCCAAATGGGGAAACTATCTTAGTTGTTACGGTAGGTGAGATAGAAGACCCTGAGCGAGTCAAGGATATTATAATTTTTGCGGCTAATAATTTGCAACAAGATGAAGAATTGGGTATTTCACTTATTCAGGTAGGAAATAAGCCTGAAGTAACAAAGTTTTTTCAATTATTAGATAATGAATTACAAACAATAGGTGCCAGGTTTGATATTTGTAATACTGTGACTATTGACGATTTGAAAAAGATGAATTTAACTGATGTTTTAATTAATGCTATCTTTAGCTAAGATAATTTTGTAGCAATTAAAATTTAGAGAACGGCTTTTTGAATTTTCCCTCTGAAGATTTAAAAGCTGGTTAATATAATGCAGGTCATTTCAGGTTGATGAGGTACAGTAACAACAATTTGTCAACCAATTTTAAAATTCTGGGGGTTGATCAAATTTAAGAAGTGTACCTCATTTACTTGCAATCTGCTGTATCTTTAAATTTAACATGAAGCCTGATATACTATTTATTTACATCTCGTGAAATGTAAAAATACAATTCAAGACTTCAGGGAACAGGGAAAAGTGAAAATTTTTACAGATTTTTTAGTATGGTAAAAAATGATAATCCAGTTTCATAACTCATCTGGAATTTCTATATCTTCATATCTTGCTCATTAATTGTATCTGATTTAGCAATTTAGCATCTTGAAATTTATCTTTTTCTTTTGGGTTTAATACCCTGCCGTCTACACAGTGTTTACAATTGGTTTGGGTTTGAATCCCCGTCCACTTTTTCCAACTTAGGTTCTTCCTTCTTCAAGTAGAAGAATTTTGTGGTGAAATCCTAAGCCATAAATATCGTCCTACTGCTTTTAAATATAACCTGACTGGAAACTGATAATAATCAATGAAAATATTAACGATAATTAGCAAATGAAATAAAAAAGTTAAACCAGTCCAAACTCTTGGTAACCAACACAAAGGAGTACCAGGTATTGGAGGATAAAAGTAAGCCGTTAATCCTATTAATGTTGTTGGTAATATTACAAATGCAACTGCTAATAACTTAATTACCCAGTTCAATTCTACATTAGGATGATCGACTTTCCAATTTCTACCATTCCACCGCCAACTTAAATGAGAAGAACTATCTGCTATTTTCAATGATTGCCTTACCAGATCTACAGTAAAAATATGGTTACAGAAGTTACAAGCAAAAGCATCCATTAAAATCATTGCTGATATCTGGCCATGATAACATACAGGACAAGTATAAACTTCTTCTAAACTCAAATTTTTATTGATATTTTGAGAACCAGACATAGAATTTACCAGTAAAAACTATATGGTATCGCAATTTTAAACATGAACCTCTAAACTTATCTATAGTTTGTGATAATTCTTAATTTGGCGTTGCTGAAGCCCATGTATTATATTAATTTTAATGACTTAGGATTCAGGAGGATTGAGTCAGAAGTCAGGATAAAGAAAGTGCTTTTCGGTCAATTAAGTAAAAACAATATTTAATTTTGCCATCTTTGGAATGACTCTTAATTTACCTAAATTACTTATTTCATACCTTAAATCACCAATTCCCTTAATTTTTTTTAATTATAAAATTAATTAACATTAACAAAACTATGATTGAAATCCCTCAATATAGCAGCCTGATTTGAATTGTGAAATATTTTAGACTTTTAGGGAATAGGGAAACAACAAAATCATCACAAATAATACCATTTATCAAAAACTTTTCTACATTTTCTTGAGTAGGGGAATAGGGTGGTAGGTACTGACTTTGTATGCAACATTCGTACAGAGAAGTAAACATAAGAATAATTAACATTAACTGGACTCAAATTAGCAAAAAAAAATCTGCCTGTGTTAATTACTTAATAACTGAAGTGTTACCTAAGTATAGCATTAATGCATGGGAATTGGTATAATAGCAAAACTTTTGATATTTGCTATATCTTCTTGGGAGTAGGGAGTAGACATCTGGTAAAAATCAAAAATAAAATCAATTCTTATCCATAAATTATTAATTATTTCTCCCTGTTGCCTGTTGGCTGTTGCCTCTTTTATGGAGATGTCTAGTAGACAAATAACAAATAAGAGATATTTACTTCATACAAATAATTGCTAAAAAGATTACTGAACATTACTTATTACTTAATAACTGAAATCTTCAATAAAGATAGTATTATTTTGAGGAATTGGTATGATTTAGAATTGCTATATATATATAGATTCATTCTTATGCAAAATTAATATGAAGTTGCATAGAATAAAAAATTACTTACAGTAGACTGTAGATAAAAAATGATAAATTATTGCAGAAGGAACAACCAAAAGAACAAAAAAGGAAAAAGTGAATGGCGTTACTAAAAGAAGTTACTGGTAATCCAAGAAAAATATAAATGTATAACTATGTGTAACCTTATATCAAAATATCAAATCCGGTAGCATTGGTGTAATTAGATTCATAGTGTGGGAACCCACCCCTAACCCCTCCTGGGAGGGGAATATCGAGAAAGATTTGGCAATGGCGCTGTGATAGAACATTTTTTTTAGACCGAACCCAAGCGGATTTGATATTACATAAAATTGATATTATTATAAATTGTCAAAAATACTTCCCATAAATTATCGCCGGAATAATCATATATAGTAATAGTAGTAGTTCTACATTAGCTATCATATTTTGTTGAAGCTTGCACTAACAACTCATAATTTATCAGCAAGATTTTAAATAATTTTCTTAGCAACAAAAATCTTGGTAGAATTTATCTCAGAAAAAATCACATACTTCAGATATTAGTGAGGTAAATAATTAAATTGGTCAAACATCAATTATTTAATTCTGTCAACCGTTCCCGACAGCTAATTATTCAATTTATTGGTTTATTTTGTCTTTGCTGTTTCCTGGTTATTAGTTGTAGTCAACCACAGAATAATCCTAATGACACCTCCACCACAGAAATCAAAACAAATCGTATTACAATTGGTACAACTCTTAAACCTCGTACCGTAGACCCGGCAGATGCCTACGAAGTAATATCTGGTAACTTACTCTATAACTTAGGCGATCGCCTCTACGGTTACAAATTAGGAACAACAGAACTTGTCCCTCAACTAGCCACAGAAATGCCAAAAATTAGCGAAGATGGCACAACATATACAATTCCTATTCGTCAGGGGGTAACATTCCATGACGGTAGTCCCTTGAATAGTGAAGCAATGGCCTTTTCTTTAAAACGTTTTATTGAAAATGAAGGTCCACCTTCTTCTTTATTAGCAAATACAGTAGAGTCAATAGAAGCTACCGGAGAATATCAGTTAACAATAAAATTAAAAAAACCCTTTGCTGCTTTTACTCCTTTACTAGCATTTTCTGGTCTTTGTGCTGTTTCGCCTCAAGCATATACAATAGATGAAAATAAATTTAAACCCGATACATTTATTGGTACTGGACCATATAAATTAGTTGAGTACGGTACTGATGTTTTACGATTAGATATATTTGAAAATTATTGGGGAGAAAAACCACAAAATCAAGGAATTGACATTCAAATATTTTCTAGTTCAGCCAACTTATTTAATGCCTTTAAAACAGGTGCTATTGATGTAGCTTATCTATCTCTTGATACTGACCAAATTTCTAACTTAGAACAAGAATCAGACCGTCAAGGTTGGCAAGTAATTTCTACAGATGGCAAGACAGTTAATTATATAGTTTTAAATATTAATTCAGCACCATTAGACAACAAAGCAGTGAGACAAGCATTAGCAGCTATTGTTGACAGAAATTTGTTAAATAAACGAGTTTTGCGAGGGCAAGCAGAACCTATTTATAGTCTAATTCCCAATAAATTTGAAGGTTATAAACCAGTATTTCAAGAAAATTATGGAGATGGAAACTTTGACAAAGCTAGAGAATTATTAAAAGAGGCAGGATATTCTCAAGATAATCCAGCAAAAATAGAAATTTGGTATGCTTCTAATTCGACAAAAAGACAATTAGTCGCTAGTACACTCAAAGCATCCGTAGAAGAAAAAATAGAAGGCTTAATGGAATTAGAATTAAATAGTGTAGAAGCAGCGACCGCCTTTAAAAATTTAGATAAAGGACTATATCAAACTTTTATGTTAGATTGGTACGGAGATTTTGTTGACGCTGATAACTATATCCAACCATTTTTAGAATGTACAAAAGGCTCAGAAGAAACAGGTTGCGAAGCAGGAGCTAGCCAATTTCAAGGTTCATTTTATTATAGCGATCGTATCAATCAATTAATAGAGCAACAACGTCAAGAACAAAACCCAGAAAAGCGCCAAGCTATTTTCAGAGAAATTCAAGACTTATTAGGAGAAGATGTTCCTTTTATTCCACTGTGGTTAGATAAAGATTATGTATTTGCTCAGAAAAATATTAATGGAGTAAATTTAGAACCGACTCAGCAGTTTCCTTTCTGGACAATTAATAAATCATAGAGATTCTGACTGGAATTGAGAAGGAAGTAAAGATTGAGAATTAGATACTATGATTTAGTGATTTAGATTTTTGATCGAAAAAGAATTTGAGCAAGGGATCTATGTAGATAGTTAGAGTTATAACTTTCAAGGGAGTTCAGAAGACATATTGGCAAGGTACAGGAGCTACAATTCAGGATAAATTATTGAGTGATTCATAAATTAAGTAGATTTAAAACCTCTGTTCTTAGTAATTAATTCTAACTCCTGACTCCTGACTCCTGACTCCTCACCTTAATTAACGTAAAAAACAACTAACCATCCATAACACCAAAAACGTTACCAAAGTAATAAATATTTCTGTGCTTAAACCAGTTGCTAAAGCACTCAATATTCCACCTAAAATCAACCCAAGAATTAAACCCCCAACAGTCAACAATACAGCACGACCAAACTTATTCTCTTTACGATTAAGAAAATAAAGACAACCACCAACTCCCAAAGCCAAAGTAAGTTGCAAAATAGACGGTTGACTAACCCCAGAATAAATACTAATAGCACCTAAAACCACATATATACCAGTAGGCCACAAAATATCAGCTTGACTAGGAGTATCAATTAACTTTTGTAGCCAAACAGGCCCTTTTCCCGTCAACCCAGGAGTAAAACTATCAGGGACTTTCTTTGTTTGCTTCTCAGGAAACCGAATACGCTCAGGAACCTTAATCTTTCCTTCCTGACGCAACCGTAAACGGTCCATCAAAATCGAATCATAAGCAGCTTCAATATTTTCTATAACTTTTTGATCGCCACTATGCTGCTGCTTCAAACGTTCCTTTGCTGCTTGAATTTCATCAAAAGAAGCATCTTCAGTGAGACCAAGTTGTTGATAATGACTTAGATCGCTCATTGTAATTTATTAATAATCTTTTAAACTATGACAAAGTATTGGGTTCTAGTATTTTAATCTTATCTAGTTTCCCAAAAATATGCTCAGTTAACTATACAGAAATTTCTACACAAATTACCGAATCATCTCATAAATCAACATAAGCGCTGACTATCAAAAATAGCTTTTAACCCCCTGAAATTAATAGAAGGAAAATCAAAAAAAGATGTCGAGAGGCAAAAAATAAGACTTCACTTAAGGAAGTATTTAACATTGGTTAGAGAAAAAAGGAATTCTAGCTCTAGAGCATTTTCTGCCAAACACTGAAATTACCACTTGATTAATGTATTTTACCTATCTTTTGGCTTGTAAATTTAGACTCTTGACTCGATCGGGCTTGCTGATTAAATATCAAAGCACTGACAGATATTGGTTTGCTGCCTTTTTTGGTCTAAAAAGGTCAAAAAGATAGTATTTTGGGATGATTATGGCAGAAAAATCTTGGGACAAATATACCCGACTACCTCCTCTATAATTTCCATTTCTCCTGTCTCCTGTCTCCTGTCTCCTACCCCTACCACTCATACTGTATTCAGCAAACCCTAATTCAACCCACTCACTATCCCTGACCACTGCACTTTCTTCTGTTTTTCACGTCGATAAGAAAAAAAGTAATCCGGTTGTTGATAAGTACAATAAGGAGCGATCGCCATCTGTGAATGACCAATACCCAATTGCTCCAACTGTAAAACATTAACCATACGCACATCCAAGCGCACCTTTCCCGGTTCAGGATCGGATAAAACTGGTGAATTAGGCAACAGCTCCAGAAAATGCAAAATCTCCTCAGTAGTTGCTTTCTCTATTTGTGGCACAACAGTCGCCCCAACCTCAGCCGCCACATCTTCAGAAACTTGATAAACCTCTCCAGCAATAGCAGGGCCAAGAACAATTAATAGATCGGATAATTGACTACCCTGAGCTTGAAAACTTGCCAATGCTACCGGAACAATTTTAGCGGCCGTGCCACGCCATCCGGCATGAACTGCTGCCACTTGTCCTGTTTTTTTGTCAGCAATCAAAACAGGTACACAGTCAGCACTACAAACCCAAACTGCTTGTTTTGTCGTTTCAGTTATTAAACCATCAGCTTCAGCATAAGTTTTTTCGGGACTAGAATTAGGCATCTCTACCTGAGTAGCTTTCCCTGTTGTTAGTACAGTATTGCCATGTACTTGTTTCACACGATATACCTCAGCAGAAGAAGGGAATACTTCTACTAATTCTCCTGGTGTACGAGGCCAGAAATGGTGAGTAAAAAAGCCATGAGGCCAATGTTCCAAGAGGCTACAAGTTAGGTAAGATAATCCTTGCCATTTTTGCCAGTGCCAAGTGGTATTATTCTCGCCCAAAATTTGGTAGTATCTATTTGATTTTTGTGAGTCAGAGTCAGCTACAGTCATCAGAATCAAAGTTATTGTTCAGGATTGAGATTATTATCAGGAAAGGCAGAAGGCAGAAAGCAATTCTGACTCCTGACCTCAGCATAAGTGCCTTCGTTTATTTTGACATTTTTGTTCGCTCTACTGCAGATGATTGGAAGTTTACCCAAATCCAGAGTGCTTCAGACAATGAAACGACTATTGCTAGATCCGCAACAGTAGTAGAGAGAAGGATTAAATCATCTATCCTGGATGCTTCAGAGAATGAAATGACTATTGCGATATCCGCAACAGAAGTAGAAGTCACACCTCCAACTTCGAGTGCTTCAGAGAATGAAATGACTGTTGCGATATCCGCAACAGAAGTAGAAGTCACACCTCCAACTTCGAGTGCTTCAGAGAATGAAATGACTATTGCGATATCCGCAACAGAAGTAGAAGTCACACCTCCAACTTCGAGTGCTTCAGAGAATGAAATGACTATTGCGACATCCGCAACAGAAGCAGAACAAATTATTGAGTCATCAACTCAAGGAAAGGTTAGGACAATTCAAAAGTTTAAAACTCAGATAAAGTAAGACTTTTCCTTCTTCCTTCTTTCTTCTTTCTTCTTCCTTCTGCGATAAAGTGTTGATATCTATAAACTTTTAAACTTTGACCCAATAGTAGAAAATTGTCAGTAGCAGAATTTAACAAAAAAAAATTTATAGACAGCTTGTCAAATATTCAAGGAGTTTCAGATAAATTCACCGCTTCAACATTCGCCAATCTCCATATTTTTCTGAGTCTCCCCTCAACCAATCAAACTCTTTGGCAGTTAATCGACTCCGGAAACCCATCAAGCATTGTCATTGCCAGTCAACAAACAGCAGGACGTGGTCAATGGGGAAGAAATTGGCAGTCAACTGTCGGTGGCCTATATATGTCAATAGCGATCGCCAAGAGCAATACCATCGCTCCTAATATCTCTATATCTCAAACTCCTCAGCTAACTTTATCCAGTGCTTGGGGTATAGCCTCTAGTTTGAGGGATTATGGTGTACCAGTTAAAGTCAAGTGGCCCAATGACTTAATTTTAGAACACAAAAAATTAGGCGGCATCTTAACAGAGACCAGGATACACAAGAAAAAAATTTCTCAGGCAGTCATTGGCGTAGGGATTAATTGGGCTAATTCTGTACCAGACACAGGAATTAATTTGCAAAGCTATTATAGGAAACAGTCAAAACCAGAAATATTCTCTTTAGAAATGTTAGCTGCTATAGTCTTTCATGGACTAGATTCTGGCATTAAACAACTTTTAGAGTCAGGAATAGAAAGTATCTTACCTTCCTATCAGCAACTACTAATAAATATTGGGCAGCAAGTAGTAGTAGAAAATCGTATTGGCACAATTGTGGGAGTAACGACTAATGGGGAATTACGGGTCAAGTTTAATCAAGACTCAGCTAGTCTGCTAACTCAGCCTCAAATATCTTCCTCAGAAATTTTCCTCAAACCCGGTACAATTAGTCTTGGTTATGGCCAACCGCTGTCTGGAAGTCAGGAGTGAGGGAGTGGGGGAGTGGGGGAGTAGAGGCGAATGGCATTTGCCCTCACTGGATTTAGTGTCCGTGCGTAAATCCTGACTTAATTATTTAAGTGTCACCTAAGTTAAGCATTCTTTTTTCACGCTTAGTATAAGAAGGTAAAAAGTAAGAAACTGCAATATTTTTTTTGGGCAACAAAACAATTTAATTACCAGAGAAAAATCATATAGCGGTTTTTCAAATCGTTGACTATCCATAAGCAATTTTCCCTTCTGCCTTCTGCCTTCCCCCGTTAAACTGTTTAATTGTCAATTCAAAGTAATAAGTATAGTGTGAGGAAATGATGGTATCAGAGAACCAAAACCTGTCAGTAGAGTCTAAAACTGAACTACAGGAAACAACCAAAAAGCAAAACCAAAATATTATTCAGACCAAACTTCTAACTCATAAATCTCTTATGCAGCTTGGTTGTTGTCTAGCTAGTCTAGGAATGCTGAGTAGAGGTATAGTTTTAGCCGAAGCAGTTTTAGAAATAGAAGTCTATGACTATGAACCATCATATCAACCTGCTCCAGTAGATAACTATTATCCCCAAACATCCTATTCGGAGCCATCCTATTCACCAGAACCATATTATTCGGAACCCTACTACGAACCAACACCTTCATATACACCGGAACCATATTACGAACCCGAACCTTATTATTCAGAACCATATTACGAACCCGAACCTTATTATTCTGCTTCACCAAGTTATTCGGAACCATACTATTCGGAACCATACTATTACGAACCAGAACCAGAACCATATTATTCTCAACCAGCACCAAGCTATTACGAACCAGAACCATATTATTATTCTCAACCAGCACCAAGTTATTACGAACCAGAACCTTATTATTCTCAACCAGCACCAAGTTATTACGAACCAGAACCTTATTATTATTCCCAACCAGAACCAGAACCAGAACCAGAACCAGACAGTGGTATTTATCTGCCGAAAAATTTGTATGTCGCACCTCCGACAAATACAGGACTCAACCTATCAAAACAACCAAAATATCAGGAGTTGCCACCTCTAACATTACCAAAACCTGAAAAACTTTATTATTATGACGGTTCGACTAACGCTTATATAGATAATACAGAATACAAAACTGGGGCAACAGAAAGTTATGAAGCACCAAACACAGTAGTTTTCTCCGAACGTTCCACAGATAACATCGCCGAATATCCAACAACTAACAAAAATTGGAGTGCTGTCGCCGAAAATAACAATTGGAGCGCCCCTACTCAGACTAATAACTGGAGTTCTACAACTGCAACAAATAATTGGAGCGCCCCTGCTCAAACTAATAACTGGAGCGCTCCTGCTCAAACAGCATCCAACAATTCATGGAGTGGAGAAACTCAACAAAGTTACTATTCTCAAAATAACTATCAAGACTCATCCTACGATCACAACTATTACTCATCCTCCAAAAGCAACTATTACTCCTCCAACAACAGTTATTATTCAGACACTTCTAGTTATAGTCAAAGTAGTTACTACTCTGGTTCATCCTCCAGTCAAAACAGTTATTACTCCAGCACTTCCTATACACCAAGTTACTACTCAGGGTCGTCACAAGGAGTAGAAGTCGCTGCAGTTTTACCCGCTCAGGTGCAAGGTTTATTTGATAACCCCATTACTCAGTCAGGTTTAGCATATTACAACCGCACCATGCGACCGCCAGCAGTACCAGGAAATGGTAACACTAGATTAATATTTCCTCTATCTATCCCTGCACCCATCACTTCATTATTTGGTTGGAGACAACATCCAATATTAGGTTATAAGAAATTTCACACAGGTACAGACTTAGGAGCGCCAATAGGAACCCCAGTAGTTGCAACTTATGCAGGTCAAGTAGCGATCGCTGACTGGTTAGGAGGTTATGGTGTAACTGTTGTATTAGACCACCAGAAAAAATCATTGGAAACTCTCTACGGTCACTTATCAGAAATTTTTGTGAAACCAGGAGAAGTTGTTAAACAAGGTGAAGTTATTGGGAGAGTTGGTAGTACGGGAATGTCTACAGGTCCCCACTTACATTTTGAAATGCGACAGTTAACAAAGGATGGGTGGGTTGCGAAAAACCCAGATACTCATATTCAGTTTGCTTTGGTGAATTTGATGACAGCATTGAAAATTACTGAAATACCACCTGTACCGGAAATAAGTATTAATGAATTGGTGAAACAGACTAAGGAATTAGATTCTGGTGTACCACAACTGCCACCTTTACCACCAGGTTTTGAAGTACCTATTCCTGATTTAGAACCACCAATTTTTGAATTGACAAAAGCTGCGGAAAAGTCTGATGAAGAGACAAAAATTAGTTTGAGTGAAGGGGAGAAAAAAGTGGTGGAATAGAGTTATTTGAATAGGGAAAAATTGACAAAACTCCTGAATATTTGAGTCCAATATTCAATGTGTAGGGGCGATTCGCGAATCGCCTCTACAATCTTAATAATGCTGAATAATAAAGCACGTTTTTTGTTGTTTCTCTCTAATCCTTCTGCCTTACCTTACCTTTATAATAAAGGCTCTGTCTAGACCAGATTTAGTATAACTCATGAATAAGTACATTATTTTTCGAGCGGAAAAAGACCAACCAGGTTGGGAGTCTCGAAAACTAGAACATACTCAACAACTGACTCGTATACTAACCGAACATTTTGACTCATCGAATAAACCAATTCCAGAACCAGGGTATAGACCAACCGAGTTTATTAGAGTCGATGCACTGCACAACCCAGAAGAACATGGTTATAGCACCCATTATCGTCAAGGAGACTGGGAAGTTTCGCGAGTTGAAACCTACACACCCGATCTGCCAATAGGTGAATTTGATGTAGTGGCAATCTGCTATTGTAAGTACAATCCAATTAATGCACCTCTTCAACCAATGCCAGAACGTCAAGTTGAGGAAAGCCAAAAGTTAAAAGTTAAAAGTCAAAATTAGGAAAAATCAAAAGTCATCAGAACTAATTATTATTATGAAAGACAAGAAGATTTGGATTATTGCCGATGAAACTTCTGGAGGAAAAAATTCAATAGATACGGGACCTGATTATAATGAGAGGCAAAAAGAATCTACCGAATCAAGTAGAAAAAGACTTCAAGTTAAAGCTGAAGATTTGAAACGAGAAATGTCTGAATTTCTTGAAGTTATTGAATATGTATTTGACCAAACAAATCAAGAAACTTCTAATGTTAAATTAAAATAAATTGAATTATCAGTTGAAATTAATGGGGAAGGTCAAGTTACTTTATTTGGTATTGGTGGAAAAGCTGGAAATAAGGGGGCAATTAAACTAAAATTAGTACGGAAGGAGTCTTAGAGAATGGCAAAAAATTGGGCTATTTGTGTTGGAATTAATCATTACGATAATATGCCAACCCTTCAATATGCTCAGAGAGATGCTGAATTAATGCGGGATTACTTTCTCAATGATGCAGGTTTTGAGAAAGTTTATTTATTTACGGATAATTCTCCTGAAATTAATGATGCAGGTAAACCTTTTAATTCTCAACCTACTTATGGCACGCTCAAAAGATTTTTACGAGTAAGATTTAACAAAGAATTTTTATCCGCAGGTGATAATTTCTGGTTCTTTTATAGCGGTCATGGAATGCGTTTTAGTGACCGAGATTATTTAATGCCTACTGATGCTGACCCTCATCCAGATGGAGTAGAAGATACTGCTATTCCCCTTTATTTAGTGACAGAAAGACTAAGGCGATGTGGAGCAGATAATGTGATTTTATTTTTGGATGCTTGTCGCAGTCAGGAAAGTTCAAAAGGTTTAGGTATTGGTGAAGAAAAGCAGAAAGGAGTAATTACAATTGCTTCTTGTAGTCCTAATGAAAAGTCTTATGAAATTGAGGATGAAAGGATAAAAAAAGGTGCTTTTACTTATGCTTTATTAGAATCTTTAAGAATTCAAGGTGAAAGTAATTGTGCAACTGTTGAAAGATTATATAATCGTCTACTTTATAGAATTCCTGATATTAATCGTCAGTTTAGAAAGCCTCGGCAAACTCCTTATGCTATTGTGGAACCTGCTACTAAATATAATTTAATTTTATTAGAAAAACAGGCAAACTTGAGTGATATTGCCACGCTAAAAAATGATGCTTATCAAGCCGAGGTAGAGAAAAATATTGAATTAGCTAAACAATTGTGGATTCGAGTTAATATAGCTGCTTCTGGTTCAGATATGGAAGCTATTAATGCAATTAGCAGATTGAATAATTCAATAAATTATTCAAAATCAGAGAATAAAGAGAATAATAGTTCATCCAATGATCCAGGGAAAAAATCTTCATTGCCAAAGGTAGCTAAAAAATTAATTAAAACTTTTCCTACTATTCAGGATTTTGTAAGTCGTTCATTCTTATTTATTTTCACGGGAATTTTGGGCGCATTTTTGGCCACAATTACTGTTTCAATACTGGAAAAAAACAAAAATATAGAGTATTCAACTTTAGAAAATCTACTCAAACAAAAGAAATGGAAAGAAGCCGATTGGGAAACTTTCAATATTATGCTAAAAGTTACTAACCTAGAAAAAGAAGGCGGACTAAATACAGAGTCGATAAAAAAATTTTCATGTTCAAACCTCCGTATTATAGACCTGCTTTGGCAAAAATACAGTGATGATAAATTAGGCTTTTCCGCGCAAAGTAGAATTTATCAGAGTTTGGCTGGAACGAAAGAGTATGATGATGAGTCATGGAAAAACTTTGGAGACAAAGTAGGATGGCGCGAGGCAGGAAAATGGTTGTCATATAGTGACTCAAGGTTGTTCAATATCAGCCAACCTGAGCAGGGACGTTTTCCTGTGACTAGGTATTGGCAGGGTAAGTTTTATGTTAATGATATCTTCCTTCGTGCAGAGACTTGTAAATTTTAACATATAAGCATTTCAGCTATCAATAGAAAAAAGTTTTAATAACTAATTTCAGTTATCAGTTAATAGCACAGTCAAAGTATTTTGTAGGATGGGCAATCTTGATTCATAGAGCTTCTGTAGTAAAATTGGCCCCTGACTTTTTTCTAGTAGCTCACTTAGCAAGCATCTAAAAAAATGCTAATATGATGCTAAACAGCTATCTAAGTAACAAGATGCTAGACATAACCAAAGACATTGACTCTCTCACTAACTTCAAGCGTAATACTACTCAATACTTGCAGCGAATTAAGGAAAGCGGAAACCCACTCATCCTCACAGTTAATGGTAAAGCAGAAGTAGTAGTTCAAGATGCAGAGTCATATCAAAAATTACTAGAATTAGTAGACCGCATACAAGCAATAGAAGGCATTCAAGCAGGTTTAAATTCAGTTCAAGAGGGACGAACTTTTCCAGCCAAACAAGCATTAACTAAGCTCAAACAGAAGCATGGAATATCAAATTGAAATTAGCGATCGCATCTAATTCAGATAGTAAAATCACACCACATTTAACAATAGTATTAATAACTAAACTTTGCCTATCCTTGACAATTCAAAACACCTCAAAAATTAATATTTTATATTATATATTTACTAACAAAATCTAACATATTGAGGCCAGATGGTTATGAAAATTGGATTTAAAAATACAGTATTAACATCAATAATTCCCACCCTAGAAAATGGCGATCGCTTAACTCGAATTGAATTTGAACATCGTTACAGTAAGTCAAATGTTAAAAAAGCAGAATTAATTGAGGGAACAGTTTATATGGCATCTCCTTTACGAATGACCCAACATGGTGAACCCCATGCTTCAATTATGGGATGGCTATTACTCTATCGTGCTTCAACACCAGGAGTGCAACTTGGAGATAATTCGACTGTTCGTTTGGATGGAGATAATGAACCTCAACCCGATGCTTTAATGCGAATTGAAAATGGTGGACAGTCAATTATTAGTGAAGATGGTTATGTGGAAGGAGCACCGGAATTAATAGTAGAAATTGCTGCTAGTACTGTTTCTATTGATGTGCATGAAAAAAAGAAAATCTATCGTCGTAATCAAGTTCAAGAATATCTGGTTTGGCGCGTCGAAGATGGAGAAATTGATTGGTTTAGCCTACAAAAAGGGGAATATGTTCAGCTTCAACCTAATTCCGAGGGAATAATTTGTAGTGAAGTTTTTCCTGGTTTATGGTTAGATAAAGCAGCTTTATTAACAGGAAATTTAATCAAAGTAATTGAAGTTGTACAACTGGGGTTAGCTACAGCAGAACATCAAAATTTTGTGGAGAAATTATCATCTTGAAGAAGGCAGAAGGCAGAAGGCAGAAGGTAAAGAAAGGTTCAAGTGGAGAAGGTTTTTTTATCGCTGATTATCCGGACATGATATAACTGATAACTGAAATGACGATCGACCTTAGACAGGGAAATGTTTTCCCACTGTTGCTTGTTCCCTGTTAACATCGATCGCGAAAAAGTTGAAACTAAATAGGACTTGCTGATTAAATCTAAAAGTCTTTATAGATAAAGGTAAGTGCTTTTTTAAGTATCAAAAAGTGCGAGGTTTTAAGTGGTAACGGTTAAAAAATGAGCGGATTTTGGTCAAGATTTGGGCAGAACAATCTTAGGACAATTCTTACTCCTAGCTCCTTGCTCATTCCCATTTCTCCTGTCTTCCCCTCCTGGGAGGGGGAGGGGCGAGGGGTGGGTTGTCTCCTGTCTCCTACCCCTACTAAAAGACTTTTGAGCGCAAACCCTAAACATCGTAATTTCGTGCTTCAGCAGCTTCTGGGTTATCCTCGCAATAGATATCGAAAGCAGTTTTTTCCAGTCTTTCTGCCTTTTGATGAGCAGCTTCAGCTTGTAACTCTTCTACAATATCCCAAGCTGCTGCACATTCTTTAGAAGTCACACCTTTTTCCGCACAAATACTTCTTGCTTCTTCAATAGCTGCTTCTATTCTCCTTTCAAGCAGTACAGATTTTGGTTTCTCCACAAAATCGCTTTTGCTTAAAATATCTGTAATTGAAATAATACCAAGTAACGTATCCTTAATTACAGGTGCTCGATGTATACCTGTATTAGCAAATAATCTCGCTACATATTCTACACCTAAATCGGGATTAACAACAATGCAAGGTTTAGTCATAATTTCATAAACTCGCACTTGTTTAGGGTCTTTGCCGTAAGCAGCAACCTTATAAACAATATCTGCCTCTGTGATAATACCATAAGCATCTTGCTCGTGACGGCGTTCTACAATTAGAGCACGCAGACAGAGATCGTTCATTTTCTTCACAGCATCAGCTACTGTCGCCGAACCACGAATTTTTTCAACCTCTGTGGTCATAATATCTTTAGCTTGCATCATCTTGACTTTTCCTCAATAATATGTATTTAGTTATTGATATTTAAACTATCAATATTTAGCAGCTTTGCTATTAATTTAAGAGTAGGATAAAAGAGTTATTTAGTCTACAGATTTATCAAATCAAATTATTTTTAATTATTTTAATTTTTCTGACTAATATGGCTGATTAAAAAGCAATCAGCAATCAGCACTCAGCAGTCAGCTTAGATTTATAGGGAATAGGAAATAGGGAATAGTTAATATTAACAAGTGGTTCAAACTATCCAAAATCAAAAATCCCAAATACAAAATTATTAAATCATACCCATAATCAGCAACATAGAAATGCAATTTAAATGGGAATTTTAACTTAAGCTGATAGGCTAGTTAATATCGGACAAATTTTTAACAGTCAATTTCCAGCTAGAAGTTTTCTCTTTATTTACCGAAATTTTATTCATAATATCTCCAAAATCTTTTTGTAGTTTTTGAGTGACAGTAATCGGAAAATCTAAATCTATTTCCCGGTCTTGTACGATCGCTGCCAACTCAGCAAAATTAACTTTTTGAGTAACTCGTTCTGTAGGTGATAATTTAAAAGTTGAAGTTTCAGAAATATTCTGTGCCTGCATAGCTAATTTTATCCGCTCAAGTATATGGGTAATTTCTGAATCTAACAATTTCCATTCATGTAAAATATCTTGATATCTTTGACTTAGTTCATCTAAATTTTCATCAGTAGGTTCAGAATTATTTTGTTTCATTAATTCTAACAAAGCTAAATGTACTTGAGCTAAATAAACACAGTCCATTTTCGCATATTCTAACTGTTTTTCTGTCAGTGGTCGTTGTCCCCAATCACTACTTTGTATTTCTTTATCTATATTTTTAAAACCAGTTAAATTTTCAACTAATGTCTTCAGTTTTAAATTAGGAATAGGCAAAATATAATAAGGTAATTTTTTCGCTATTTCCCAAGTGCAAGTAATATTTTTAGCTTCATTTTTACCCAAAAATTTAATATCAAACCTAGCATTATGAAATACCTTCTCAATATTAGGTTCAACCATTATTTTATCGATAAAAAAGTTAGTTAAATCGGGATTATCTAAAACATCCAAAATATAAACGAGACCGCCCACTAAATCTTGAGAGTCAGCTAATATTTGAATCAAAGACAATCTAGGTCTACGAGTATTATAATCAGCAACTTCTGTATCAATCCAAAGTATATTAGCAGTAGCTAATTGTTCAATACATTTTTTAAGATCATTATTATCTGTCAAATAAAACATATAAAATAAAAAAATATTAAAATTATAGTGTTAATACCAATTCACTTTAGGTATGTCACAAATAGTTTCGCTCCTTTAAATGTTAAATAACTTCCGTAAATTACCAAATCATTAAGACTTAAAGCCTCTCCTTTAAAGGAGAAACAAGAAAAATTTTTCCTTTGAGTCAATCCTCTTCTTTTCAAGGAGAGGTAATTGTTAATTATTAATTATTAATTGTTGATGTATCATCAAAGTTTTGAGCTTCTATAAAATTTTAATTCATCACTTTTGACTTTTGACTTTTGACTTATAACTTCCGTGAAACGGTATCAGCAACAATAATCTCTTTTAAGGACAAGTTGTACCATCAGGCATAATTGCTCCCCTCATATCTGCATCTCGTAGATTAGTTTTATTTAGCTTTGCATCAATCAATACAGCTTTAATTAATATTGCTCCCGTCAGATTTGACCAACTTAAATTAGCCCGAAATAAATTAGCTCCACTCATATTAGCTCCTCGAAAAGTAGTCCAACTAACATTAGCAGTTCGTAATTTCGCTCCACTTAAATTAGCTTCACTCAGAGTAGCTCCAATAGTAGTAGATTTGCTCAATTCAGCTTCACTCAGATTAGCCCTACTTAACATTGCCCCACTGAGAATGCCATTACTTAGATTGGCCTCTTCTAAAATTGACTCATTCATCAAGGCATTTGTTAAATTCGCAGACTCTAAACTTGAGCCATTTAAAATAGCTCTGATCAAATTAACGCGAATCATTGTAGCTGCAGTTAAATTAGCTGCCGTTAAATTAGCCTGACTGAAATTAGCTTCCGTCAGGTTAGCACCTCTTAAATTAGCTTGACTGAAATTAGCTTCCCTAGAATTAGAACCCCGTAAATTAGCCTCACTCAAATCAGCGTTATTTAAGTCAGTTTTCACCAGACTCGCTCCAATCAAATTAGCTTCACTCAAATTAGCCCCATTAAGATCAGCATCCCCTAAATACACTTCTCTGAGATTAACTCCACATAGGTTAGCACCCATAAGTTTTATATTACGGAAGTTTGCCCTAGTAAAGTTACTATTACTTAAATCAGCTCCCCTTAAATCTACCCCTACTAGGGTAATACCTTTAAAATTTCTTTCCCCTTCTGCATACTGTTTTAGAATTTCTTCCGCCTCCATTTGCACCGCCTCAAACTATTTTCTATTTTACATTTTATATTTAAACTAGGACATTACTAATTTACAAAAGCAAAAGAGAAACCCTACATATACCTAATTAACTTATTAAGCAGCTTTTTCTGTAAAACTTTTCGCTTTCCTACTATATTCCGTTGAAGAAGTAGCTAGGAGTCGGGAGTCAGAAGAATGTGGTCTATGGGGATTGGTCCCTCAGCAACCGCATTTGCACTGTGTAGACAGTGGGGTATTAAACCCATAAGGGAAAAGATCAAATTACAGACACCAAATTAAGGGCTTAAATTTAGTAATCTTATTGTAAATATCTCAAAAACCACGCTGATATTCTGAGAAAATTAAGAACATAAGTACAACAAAAAAAATACTATGCCAGAGAATGTCAGAAGCCAATTAATCACAAAAGGAGTACAACGTTCTCCTAACCGAGCTATGCTCAGAGCTGTAGGTTTTGAAGATTCAGACTTTACTAAACCGATCGTCGCAGTAGCTAACGCTTATAGCACTATTACCCCCTGTAATATGGGCATCAATGATTTGGCCATGCGAGCCATGGCAGGAGCCAAACAAGCAGGGGCAATGCCACAAATATTTGGCACAATTACCATTAGCGATGGTATTTCTATGGGAACTGAGGGAATGAAATATTCTCTCGTTTCTAGGGATGTTATTGCCGACTCCATCGAAACAGTTTGTAATGGCCAGGCAATGGACGGACTTTTAGCCATCGGTGGGTGTGATAAAAATATGCCTGGAGCAATGATAGCGATCGCTCGAATGAATATTCCGGCGATATTTGTCTATGGTGGTACTATCAAACCAGGTCACTATAATGGCGAAGACTTAACCGTAGTTAGTGCTTTTGAAGCAGTAGGAAAATACAGCGCTGGAAAAATTGATGAAACAGAGCTCAAAGAAATTGAACGTAGAGCTTGTCCTGGTGCTGGGTCTTGTGGAGGAATGTTCACTGCAAATACTATGTCTTCAGCTTTTGAAGCAATGGGTATGAGTCTGATGTATTCATCAACTATGGCGGCCGAAGATGCAGAAAAAGCTGATAGTACTGAGGAGTCAGCCAAAATTCTAGTAGAGGCTATCCGCAAACAAATTTTACCTCGTCAAATAATTACCCGCAAGGCTATAGAAAACGCAATTTCGGTAATTACTGCAGTTGGAGGTTCCACTAATGCAGTTTTACATTTCTTAGCCATTGCTCATGCTGCCAATGTAGAATTATCCATTGATGATTTTGAAACTATTCGAGCAAGAGTACCTGTATTGTGTGACTTGAAACCAAGCGGTCGATACGTTACAACAAATTTACATCAAGCGGGTGGTATTCCTTTAGTCATGAAAATGCTCCTCGAACATGACCTACTCCACCCAGATGCCCTAACTATTACGGGTAAGACTATAGGAGAACAGTTAGCAGACGTACCTTCGGAACCACCTTCAAATCAAGATGTGATTCGTCCTTGGAATAATCCGATGTATGCTCAAGGACACTTAGCTATTTTAAAAGGAAATTTGGCAACTGAGGGAGCAGTTGCTAAAATTACAGGAGTCAAGAACCCAGAAATAACAGGTCCAGCAAGAGTATTTGAGTCAGAAGAAGCTTGCTTAGAAGCAATATTAGCAGGCAAAATTCAAGCAGGAGATATTATTGTAGTCCGTTACGAAGGACCGAAAGGTGGGCCAGGAATGCGAGAAATGTTGGCACCAACTTCGGCTATTATTGGTGCTGGTTTAGGAGATAAAGTAGGGTTGATTACTGATGGTAGGTTTTCTGGTGGTACTTACGGTATGGTAGTTGGTCATGTAGCTCCAGAAGCAGCAGTAGGTGGCGCGATCGCTCTGATAAAGGAAGGAGATATGATTACTATTGATGCTCACAAGCGTTTGCTACAGTTAAATATTTCTGATGAGGAACTACAACAACGTCGTCAAGGATGGCAACCTCCAGCACCCCGGTATACCAGAGGTGTATTAGCAAAATATGCGAAGTTAGTATCTTCTAGTAGTTTAGGGGCAGTAACTGATGCTGGATTAGATTAGAAGTGTGGTATAATCAAGGTAAACTTGCAACATTCTCCAGTAAAATTAAATAAGCATATTGTAGACATCCTTAAGTTACAGTTTCTATTATTTTGTAGCTTAGGATGTCAATTTTGATAAATGTTTGTTACAAATGGTAGGGACGTTGCATGCAACATCCTACGAAAAAAGGAAGAGGAAAGAAGGAAGAAGGTTGAAATTTTGAAAAAAAAAGGGAAAAACAATATAAGTAGCTATCTAAAATGAACTATAATAGCTATTTTTAAGTATATTCGATAGAAGTCTACCTTTTTGTAGCATTCTTTTTTCAAATAGACATCTCCAATAATAAAAAATCAAATCAATTATCCCATATAAATTATCAATTATTTCCCCCTACTCCCTACTCCCTACTCCCTCTTTTCTGGAGATGTTTAATTGGTATAATACCCTCCCTGCATTTTAAAGCGAAATATTTTTGGAGGGAGATTTAAGCCTCCTGTTACAAAAATAACTTTTGACTTTTGACTTCGTTAACTCTCTGTTCCCTGTTCCCTCCAGTTATGAATTATTCACGACCTCCTCGTAACTCTCAAACTCTCTTGGGCAATATTACCCAAGTAGTTAAAACTATTCATGCCAATGTCAACTTTTCCCGACTAGCACTGAGACCTAATGCTAAATTACCCGAACTCTGGATACAGGAAACAGAGAATACTCCAGCTAAAAAATATCCTCTTTTGGGCGATCGCTATTTACTAGGTCGTTCTTCCCAAGCTTGTGATATTGTAATTCGTAATCCCCTGATTAGTAAAATTCATCTGTCTGTCTCCAAAAATACTAATAAATCTAACGCTCCTTATGTAGTTAAAGATGAGAATTCTGCTAATGGTCTCTACAATGGGAAAAAAAAGATTTCTCGTCTTCCCTTACGTCACGGCGATGTTCTAACTTTAGGACCACCAGCATTAGCTGATACTGTTAAACTTCGATATGTAGACCCTCCTGCTTGGTACATTCAAGGATTCCGTTACGGTATATTTGGCATTTCTGGATTAACCGCTTTAATCAGTTTAATTATTTTATTGGAATGGACAAAATTTCAGGTAGACCCTTTACCTAATCCAATTACTGGCCCAGTAGTTGTTTATGCTCGTGATCGACAAACTCCTCTACGTCCAGCTTACAGAAACGCTCATTATGAATTAGGGCGCATATCTAAATTCTCTAAATATTTACCTGATGCAGTTATTGCTTCTGAGGATAGTCGCTTTTATTGGCATTTCGGCGTAGACCCCATCGGAATTACTAGAGCAGTATTGACAAATTTGAGGGCAGATGGTATAAGCCAAGGCGGAAGTACAGTAACTCAACAATTAGCAAGAAGTGTCTTTCGTGACTATGTAGGTACAGAAGATTCTTTGGGTAGGAAACTTCGAGAGGCAATAGTATCTTTTAAAATAGAGGCTTTTTATAGTAAAAACGATGTATTATTAAATTATCTGAATAAGGTTTATTTGGGGTTAGATTTATACGGATTTGAAGATGCCTCTAGATTTTATTTTGGTAAAAGCGCTCAAGATTTAACCTTATCAGAAGCAGCAACGTTAGTAGGGATTTTACCAGCACCTAATACTTTTAATCCTGTAGAAAATTATCAATTAGCTATAGAAAAAAGAGATGGAGTAATTTATCGAATGCTCACTTTGGGCATGATCGACCAACAAGAAGCAGATAGAGCGAGGCGATCACGGGTAGAAATTAATCCTAAAGCTATAGAAATTCTCCAAAGTACAATAGCACCTTATTATTATAGTTATGTATTTAGTGAACTGGAAGAATTATTGGGAGAAGACTTAGCTAGAGAAGGAAATTTTGTTGTTCAAACAGCTTTAAATCCTGAAATTCAAACCTTAGCAGAAACAAGTTTAAAAGATGCAATTAGCAATGCTGGGTCTTATGCTAATTTTTCTCAAGGTGCGGTAGTTACTATAGACTCTAAAAATGGAGAAGTTATCGCCTTGACTGGAGGTGAAGATTATCAACAGAGTCAGTTTAACCGGGCAACTCAAGCACAACGTCAACCAGGATCTACTTTTAAAGTTTTTGCCTACGCTGCTGCTTTGGAAAGAGGGATACCACCAACAAGATTATATTCTTGTAATTCTCTGAGATGGATGGGTCAAACTTACGGAGGTTGTCAACGCAGTGGCGGTAATACAAATATGTACACTGGAATAGCACTTTCTGAAAATGTGGTAGCTTTGCGGGTTGCTCAACAAGTTGGTTTAGGTAATGTCGTCAGGATGGCAAAGCGTTTAGGGGTTAAATCTAAGTTAGATGCTGTACCAGGATTAATATTGGGTCAAAATGAAGTTAATGTATTAGAAATGACTGGTGCTTATGGAGCGATCGCTAACCGTGGAGTAGGAAACCGCCCTCATACCATTAGAAAGATTATTGATAGTAGCGACTGTAGCGATCGCAATAATATCTACACTTGTCGTTGTATTTATTCCTATAATTCAGACTCAAGTTGTGAAAACCCTCAAGGGGATATTCAAGCTAACCGCCAGATATTAAAACCACAAATAGCAGATACCATGACTCAAATGCTCCAAGGAGTAGTGCAAAATGGTACTGGCCGTGGAGCTTATATAGGATTAGATGAAGCAGGTAAAACGGGTACAACTAATCGAGGAGTAGATTTATGGTTTGTTGGTTATATTCCTAACAAAAGTATGGTGACAGGTATTTGGTTAGGAAATGATGATAATTCTCCTACTTATAGTAGTAGTGGGCAAGCGGCTCAGTTATGGGGGAATTATATGAAAAAAGTTGTGGCTGAGTAATAATAAAATTTGCGAATTTGTCAAGCGTTATTTCAGAATTTGAGCTGAAAACATGAGCAAATTCTGACTCCTAACCACCACCAAAATAATATGAGGTAAAAATGACAGTTAAAAGTAATTTAATATCCCTTTACGAAAATGAATATGAACAATGGTTAGTAGAAACGATTAATCTATTAAAAGAAAACCGATTCAATGAATTAGATAAAGAACATTTAATTGATGAGTTAGAAGAGTTGAGTCGGCGAGAGAAAAAAATAGTTGAAAGGTTTCTCGAACAGATAATCAGACATTTGCTTCTTCTGGAATATTGGACTGTTGAATATGAGTATAATGTCAATCATTTGCTAGCTGAAATTATGAGTTTTAGAACCAAAATAAATGAAGATTTAACTCAAAATTTACGAAATTATCTACAGGAAAACCAAGCAAAAGTTTATGAAAAAGCATTAAAATATGTCAGGCAAAAGACAGGATATGAGATAATTTTTCCAGAAAACTGCCCTTATAGTCTTGAACAGTTATTAGATATGGACCGGTTACCATAAAATACAGCGTTTCCCGTTGTTGGTACAAAATTTTAGGTTTTAGGGAACAGGGGACAGAAAAGAATAAAAGTAAGCATTCAGCCGTCAGCTATCAGCTATTGCTTTTAGTGAGCGATCAAAGCAATATTTAATTAAGAAACGAAAAATCTGGCTAAAAGTCAGCTTCAAAGTCTATATTCATTTAAACCTTGTCCTTAAACACAAGGTCTTATTGCTGAAGCGCTGATGGCTAATAGCTGAATGCTTACGAATAAAAACAACTGTACCTCATAGCTTTGGAAACTGCTGTAATATCATGTCCGGTTGAATACTTATTATTAAAATAGTAGGGGAGCGGGGGAGTGGGGAGTAGGGGAGTAGGGGAGTAGGGAAAATAGAAAGATTTACTGTTTAAGCAAGAGGATAAGTTTTTTCATCACTAATTATCCGGACATGATATAAGTTATTAATTAGGGTTTGCTGATAAAGTCTCAAAGCATCTACATATAAAGGCTTTAGCTTTTTTGGGGTTGAAATATGTCTATCATTCCGATTATTAATCCGACTCAATCTTATACCTTTGCTGACTATTTTAAATTAAACTCTGAACCAGAGGATATTCTATCGTATTTTGGCCATGGGTATGAATCGCGATCGCTAAGTTTACCCCAAACCCATCGTCAACTAGAACGCTTAGATAATTTAAAACAACGCTTACAAGAAATTTTACCTTGTGTCAGTTTAACTAGCGAAATGGCTAGAAGAGAATTTCTGATTGCTCCTGTTTTGATGGAATTAATTCACTATACCCAAGTCAAAATCAAAGTGGGGTATTCCTTAAAAATTAACGAACAGTTGAAAGGAGAATTAGATTATTTTCTCCAGACAAAAACTCAGTTTCTAGTTATTGAAGCGAAAAATGCAGACTTACAAAGAGGTTTCACACAATTAGCAGTGGAATTAATAGCTGTAGAAAAAGCAGAATTTGCCAACTATTCTATGCTATATGGTGCAGTTTCAATGGGTAATATTTGGCAATTTGCCGTTTTGGATACTCAACAAAAACGAGTCATACAAGATACAAATGTATATCGAGTTCCAGCAGACTTGAGAGAGTTATTACAGATTATGGTGGGAATTTTAGAAAGTTGATATGTAAGCATTCAGCTATCAGCTATCAGCTATCAGCTATGAGTTATAGCGCTGTGCGCAGGCAACAGGCAACAGAGGGAATAAAAGGCTGATAATATAAGATTTTTAGCTATTGGACATCTCTTGTTATTTGTAAATATGCCAGCGCACATTGCTATATTAGCTCATTAGAGGAATTAGTCTCCAAGGAAAATTAAAACTTATAAAAAAAATGTCTTCAACTAACCTTATATCAAATTGAAATGAAGCTGTATAGAATAATATTTAAAGCATAATTGACCACAGGTAAGTGTAGATAAATATAGATTGATTTAATGAATTTCAAATTCTATGCAACCTCATATAAAAATGGTATTAGTAATTTCTTGAATATGTTCAAAAACTGTTTGCGCAGCATTCCGTAGGAAATGCTGAATGCTGAAGTTGATATTGTGTTTAAAAGGAACGCAGAAAGCAGAATAACCTATCCCACTAATAGTATTTTGGCTGAAAACCTTAAATATTTTGAGAATTAAAAACGAAAAATTAAGCTTTTCAAATAAATTTTACTTAAACAAATAAGCTTGTTAAAAATAGTGGGGTAGGTTCAAGGGAATATTAGTTTAAAGAGAAAAGGTTTTTTATCACCCTCTTATCCGGATATGATATTATATAAGGTTAGGTTATGTAGTATATGTTTATAATTCTATAAATACTTTAATCTCCCCCACTCCCCCACTCCCCCACTCCCCCACTCCCTCACTCCCTCACTTCCCTACTCCCCTACTCCCCTACTCCCCCACTCCCCCACTCCCTGCTATATATAATTACCAGCTAATTCCGATACACTACCCTTTTCAGTCTGAAGTTGCCATTGACCTACTAAATTTAGGGAACCTTCCAAAAATTGACTACGACAAACTCGACGCTGAATTTTACCACTGGTAGTCTTAGGAATACTACCAGTCTTCAACAGATTAATAGCATAAACTTCCACTGTATGTTCCTCAGCAACTGCCTGACGAATAGCTCCAACTACTTCCTCAACATTCAACTTCCGTAAATAACTACGCTCCACTTCTTGAGCAATTATCAACCGCTCATCATCTTCTGCTTCTATAGAAAAAGCTGCTCCACAACTAGACCGTAAAGCGGGATGACATCTTTCCACGGTCAGCTCAATATCTTGAGGATAACGATACCTACCCCACAAAATCATCACATCTTTAATCCGACCAGTAATAAATAATTCCCCATCTTGTAAAAATCCTAAATCTCCCGTCCGTAAAAAAGGTCCTTTATCTGCCAAAAAAGTATTAAAAGTTCCCTCCGTCTCTTCTGACTGATTCCAATAACCCCTACCTACACCAGCGCCAGATACCCAAATTTCCCCAACTTCACCATCTGGACGTGGAACTAAAGATTCTGGGTCAACAATCATAATTTCATCCCCCAACCAAGCAAAACCACAACTAACCACAGCTCTACTTTTTTCACCGCCAACCACAACTCGGTTTTCTGCTAAAGCTTCGGCATCTACATACTTAATAACTGGAGGTTTTGTTTTTGTTGCGCCACTGATAAATAAGGTAGTCTCTGCCATTCCATAGCAAGGATAAAAAGCTTCTGGGCGAAACCCACAAGGGGCAAAAGTCTCTGCAAATCTTTCTAAAGTTGCAGCTCGCACGGGTTCAGCTCCAGAAAATGCGACATCCCAACTACTTAAATCTAAATTTTTCAGTTGTTTTGGCGTTACTTGCCGAGAAACTAGGTCGTAAGCAAAGTTGGGTCCGCCACTGGTTGTTGCTTTGTATTGAGAAATAGCTTTTAACCAACGTATGGGTTTTTGAATTAAAGCCACGGGTGACATGAGGGTGACAGGAAAACCACCATATAAAGGTTGTATTACTCCACCTATTAATCCCATATCGTGGAACATGGGTAGCCAAATTACGCCTTGACTTTCTGAGGAATGTTCAAATGACTGATAAATAATTTCTGAATTATGCAATACGTTGCGGTGAGTGACCATTACTCCTTTTGGTTTGCCTGTGGAACCGGAGGTGTATTGGAAAAAGGCGAGGGTATCTGGGTCTATTTTTGGTTCTATCCAATTGGGTGCTTCAGAAAAATCAATTTTGTCTGTGGCTATCCAGGGTAAGTGGTTGAGTTTAGGAGCTAAGTCTGGATTTTTGGCTAATTTTTCTTGAATTTCCCGTAAAAAAGATTCTGTGGTGAGGATAGCTTTTGGTTGGGAAGATTCGACTCTTTCTTGGAGTTTGACTATAGCGTCGTTGTTGAGGGGAGGGTTGCTAGTTACGGCGATCGCTCCTGAACAGATACAACCAAAGAAACTGGCAATAAATTCTAGTCCGGCGGTATAGGGATAAACAACTAATATTCGGTCTCCTGGGATGATGATTGATTGGAGGTGAGCAGCGATCGCTCGTACTTGTGTGTTTAGTTGTTGATAGGTTAAGCTTCCAGATTTGGTTTCTCCATCTGGCAAAAATGTATAAGCAATTTGATTAGGTAGATTTTGTGAGCGATGGTTTAGGATATCTAGTATTGTTGAGTATTTAGCCATTTGAGGATTTTTTCAGCAGATTAATAATTAGAGTATTGTATTAGTAAGTTTTTCTTGCTTACCACATAGTTGTAAATAGGTCAAATACCTGTTAGAGGAGCTGAGAAAAATTAGTTCATCATGGTTAAATGAATATGAGGCGATCGCTCATTTAAACAATGGAATTATAAGTGTTTCGGGCGTTAAAATTTGATTAGGCAATAACACTCCCTTGGATTTTTTCTTGAATTATCCTATCACAGGATGGGGCAACAAGGGTGAAACCATTGAAACTCTGTTGAGGAGTTTAGGGATTTTTGGCGACTTTTTGTCAGGAGTTGATGACAATCTTTTAAATTTTCTATCAAAGAAGCTGAGATTGATAATTCAAACTTTATCTTCAAAAAATAACGATTACATCATTTTTGATTCAACAATTAAGTTAGAGTGCGATCGCCGATCTTGTAGAGTGTGTTAATGAAATGTAACGCACCACCCACCGATAAGAAGAAATCAAACCATTCTTGACCAAAAAATAAGGTCTCAAGTCTCCCCTTTTAACGGGATGAAAAAAATCAAGTTCAATATTTCAATTCACTTTACTTTCCTAGGTCATGCTGGGCAAACAGCCAGAGGTACTGATAACTGATAACTGAAATGACCTAGTAGTGTAGGGATAAACAACTCAACTAATATTTGGTCTCCTGGACTAATGAATAATTAGAGGTGGGCAGCGATCGCTCGTACTTGTGTGTCTAATTGTTGATAAGTTAGACTTCCAGCCTATGCTTGGCAATGGACAGCTTGGCAACGCTTATGATGTAGCCGCATGGAGTGGAAGACTTGAAACCCGCATTTACTATAATGCCGTCACTGTAGCAGAAGACTCACTGGGAGTACGATATGGAGCCTACAATGCTCATGCTCGTAACCGAGGACCTGCCGTACCCCTTGATGACAATACCGTCAACACGCTACGCGATCGTTATGCCAACAACCCCAATGGGATTAATGGGCAAAATCACCTAAGCCTTCAGCATTCCTTAGGGCCGTCCCGCAATCGTCTGAACATTGAAGACCTCAACTGGGGTATTTCCGTCGCTCGTTATCGGCGACTCGGTGGCGACATTATATTTACAGAGGCCAATCACCCCAACCGTAACCCAGTACAATACAGTAACCTCATAAATCCTGCCGCCAACGTCAATATCCAAAATGGCAACTGGTTCTACGATTCCCAAGAGCACAACCCCAATCGTTTTGTGGGAGGGCGTTCTAACAGTACCTTCCTTTACCTCAAAACAGCCTCCGTTCTGTTCCAAGAGGGTAGTATTACCCTGTCTGAAGCCATGGATGTTATGGCATTTGTTGTCGCAGACATGGTGGTTAGCGGCGAACACAGTATGCCTGAGTGTATGACCACAGTCGTGATGGCCGCTGAAAACTCACCTCCCTGGAATAATACTGCTTTGAACATCCAGAATCTTGAACAAGTGCTTGTAACTTGGCTACAGCTCGTGGACAATCAAACTGAACAGGCCATGTACAGGCGCACAGGCAATTCGCTCATTCAATTACTGCAAAACAACAACATGGACTATAAGTTATTCAAGGTATTTGAATTTATTGAAAATTCTGAAGATTAAGAAGAAGCTATTTTGTTGCTTAATTTTGGTTCTCATGACGAGGTATATTAGCACCTATCTGGCATAGCGATCGCTATGAATTATTGAAAATGTGAAATACTTCCACAATTAATAATTACCTCTTCTTAATAAATTGGATTATCATCAGAAACATAACATAAAAGAAAAAAAATTTAGAATATATTTTTGAAGAAAAGAGTAATTAATTCTGTATTCAAAAAGTGCTATTTGTAGGTTGGGTAGAGGCAAATAAACCCAACAAACTAACCCATATTCTATCAGTAAATAGCACATCCAATGTATGCTTTTGCGGATAACTTAATTATGCCACTATCAACAAGTATTACTACCTCCTTTGAGGCTTTTCTCCAACAACCTAATATAGAAGCTTCTCCTGCTTGGGAATTTATCCATGGAAAAGCTCAACAAAAACCCATGCCAACCCTGTTTCATTCCCGTCTCCAGCGCAACCTTGTAAATGCCATTAACAATAAAACCCAAGCTTATGAAGCTATTCAGGAACTCCGCTGCATCATTCCCCCCTTATCCCCCGTACCGGATATTGTGGTTGTTAAAAGCGATCGCCTTTCGGATGAAGATAGCCCACTACAAGGAGCGCCAGACTGGTTAATAGAAATACGTTCTCCAGACCAAAGCACTTTGGACTTACAGAACAAAATTCTGCACTGTTTGAGCAACAGGACTCAACTTGCTTGGTTAATAGACATTCAGCGACAGCGAATCTGGGTTTGGGAGAACCAAGAACTACCAATGGTCTTTGCCGGAAATGACATACTGCCTACCCTAGACAGTATTTCAGATTTTACAGTTGAACGGATAATAGCAATGACTCAACAGTAATAAATCTTTTCAGGGAAGTCAAAAGTCAAATTTCAAAAGTCAAATTTTAAAAGTTAAAAGTAAGAATTTAGTTGAACAAACTGTCAGTCAAATTTCAAATTCTGATAAGGAGTTAATTTTTGCCAACAAAAAAACAAAAAGAAACTGCAATTTTTATTTGTCAGTTGCTATCTAATCTTTATAATCCCATCAATTTATTTCGTTACAATAAAAGACTAAAAATAATATCAATTACTAAAAATAATGTGATACTTCCTCAAGACTTCAGTTATTAAGTAATAAGTAAGGTTCAGTAATATTTTTAACGATTGATTATATTCAGCGAGAATATATTTTTCGGTTGAAAACCTATTCCCTACTCCCTACTCCCTACTCTCAAGAAGATTTTGAAATATGAACAAATCACTTTCACAAATGAGTAATAGAGAACTTTGTCAATATCTTTCAGAAAATCGTAATGATGAAAAAAAATTTAGCCAAGCATTAGAACTATTAATGAGTCGGAAAACGGAAAATTTTAAGTATCCTCCAGCATCAGAAATGGAAAAAGAAGAAATTGAGGCAATTTTTCAAGCCAAATTGAATCAGAAACAATAATGTGATCGCCCTTCTATAGTATATTAATAATTCCTTAGCTTAAGACTTAGATTTCTTGCCTTCTTTCTTCTTCCTTCTTCCTTCTTCCTTCTTACTTCTTCCTTTATTTATGAAAATTGCTATTATTGCCTCTGGATTTTTACCTGTATTAGATGGAGTAACTGTCAGTGGTTTTTACCGAGTTCAAAAATTAAGTCAATTCGGACATCAAGTTTTATTGTTTTGCCCAGACTATAGTCCCCTTGCTCATTTGTATCCTAATTGGAAGGATTATACGGGTAATATTTTTCCTGGAGTTCAAATCATTAATTTACCCAGTACACCATTCCTAGATTTTGAGAGAAATGTGGGATTGAATACTTATAAAATAGTTTGCCGAGAATTAGAAAAATTTCAGCCAGAAATTATTCATGTAGATGAACCAGAAAGATTATTTTTTGCTTTTTTTCGTTTAGCAGGTATAGAATTTGCTCGACAACATAAAATTCCCTGTGTTTGTACTTTCAGAACTAATTTTTTAGACTATTTTGAAGATTTCTTACCTTTGCCAAAAGGGATTAACTTGATGTTGAAATTAGTCTTTGAAAAAAGTTTTGTCTCTATTTACAACCAATATGATTTAACCTTGGTTTCTAGTAGCGTCACATATCAAAAAATTGTGAATATGGGTATCGAGAATGTTAAATATACCAATTTTCATGGTTTTGACATAGAAAAATTTCAGTCAGCAAAAATAACAGCTAATTTTTGGGAATCAAATTATCAAATTCCTAATTTAACTAATAAAGTAAAAATAGTTTTTTTAGGGAGATTAACCGAAGATAAAGGTTGGCAATTTACCTTAGATGCTTTTGTCAGACTTCAGCAATTAATTAATTTAGACAGTCTTGCCATAATAATTGTTGGTGATGGTCCGATGCGCGATGAAATATCAAATAGATTAACTAAACTGACAAAAAATGTATATTTATTAGGTAGAGTACCTCCAGAGAATATACCTAATATTTTGAAAAATAGCGATTTTCATGTCACTGCTTCAGAAAAAGAAACTAGAGGTTTAACTGTATTAGAAGCTTTTGCTGCAGGTATTCCAGTAGTTGCTCCTCAAGCAGGAGGAGTAATGGAAAATATTCAAGATGGATGGAATGGTTTATTATTTAAACCAAGAAATCAGGAAAATTTTTGTGAGAAATTGAAGCTATTAATAGAAGATAGTAATTTACGGATTCAAATGGGTATTAATGCCAAAGAATCTGTTGTTAAATATAGTTGGGATAATGCAGTAGCTAACCTAGTTAAAATTTGGCAAGAGCAAATTACTCAGGTCTCTTGAAGAAGGAAAAAGTAAGGAGGAAGAAGGAAGAAGAAAAAAGGAAAAAGTGGATGGGGAATAAAACCCCGACCAATTGTAAACATCACTTATGAGGTGCAGAGTATTAAACCCTAAAGGAAAAAGATAAAAATTAGTAACGAAGCATATCAGCTATCAACTTTTGCTTCTTTAATTTGGTGGTGGTGCATTGTATTAGTAGTCTATTGTAATTATTTTACTCAAGGATAAAAGCAGTGGGAGCATCTTGCTCCCGTACCTGGTATTCCTTTTTGCTGTATACCATTACACGAGCAGGACTACCAAGATAAGTACCTGTGCAAAATTAATTTATAGTAGTTTAACTTAAAAATGAGACGTTTTTTCGCCTGAAACTCCTTCATAGCAAGAAAGCTTTGTCTCAATCTAAAGTTAAATGACTATAACATTTGTTAGTCGGGAACAGGAAACATGGAATAGGGAATAGGGAATAGGGAATAAAATATACTTTTGTGCTAGAGATGTCAATCTAAAAATTATTTTTCCTACTTATTTAGAGCTGATTTATAAAGTAAATATTAAGAGGATAAATGCTTTACAGTGTAAGGGTTTGACACTACCTAAGCCCCCAGGACATAATTTTCGGCAAACCCATGCTAGAAAGGAGTTTTAACTCAGTTTACAAATCAGCTCTTAAGTTAACTATCAAATATACAATTAATTTGCTTTTGCTATTTATAGCAATTCTCATACTGAAAAATAAGAAAAACAGGTATATATCACTAACCAAATCGACGCTGTATTTGTAGTAAATATTTACAAAATTGGTATAACTACCCTAATTATAGACATATGGAATCGAGGAAAATCTCAAGCATAAACTACTTAAAATTTGATATGAACTACAGATAATAGTCTTCAACCTCACCATAATCTAAATTTACTTGAAAATTTTCCCCAGTTTTTTCCCAAAAGTCAACTTTGTATGTATGAATTAACTTAAATAACATTCTGATTGTTTTTCTCAAAATTATATCCTGAAAGCTCTATAGAATTTTCTATATTTTTTTGTGCCTTTTCCAACAATAGTTCTTGGATTCCTTTGAATAATAGTATTACAGAAAATTCTTGATAAAACTTACTGATAAAAAGATTAAGACAATATAATCTTTAAGCTAGTTAAAAAATATCCAGTTAAAGTAAATAGAGATACTAAGAGATGCTATTAATTAAAAAACCTCATAAACCAAAGAATTTTAGTTATTAACTTAATTAGGTAAGTGTACTTGAATAGCTAGCAGAAAATTAATTTATCGGGTAAAAATGAAATTTTTAATAGCTGTAGCAATCATTAAAAAAAATCGACAAATTAATACATACTTAATTCAATCGCTTTAGTCTGTTAAAGTTATAATTAAGTATTAAAAAGTCTACCAAATCAATGCTATTCCATTCTATTTTCATTCCTCTAGCAACTCAAGGTTATGCAAACATTCTTATTTATATGGTTGGGACAAATTGTTTCCCTGTTCGGTTCTAGTCTGAGTGAATTCGCTCTAGCAGTTTGGGTTTATCAAACAACAGGTTCGATTACCCATTATGCTCTGTTATCCTTATTCATTCATCTACCTAGTCTCTTAATTTCACCATTTGCTGGTGCAATGGTAGACCGCTGGAGTCGTCGTAGGGTAATGATTATCAGTGACTCAATCACTGGAGTAACAGCATTTGCAATAATGTTATTGGTCTTCTCCGGGCAACTGCAAGTTTGGCATATCTATATAGCAGTAGGTATTAGTTCCGTCTGTAACGCTTTTCAATGGCCAGCTTATACCTCTGCCATCCCTCAACTTGTACCAGTGCAACACCTGAGTCGCGCAAATGGCATGGTACAAGGTGCAATAGCAACAGCAAGAATACTAGGTCCTAGTATAGCGGGATTGTTAATTATTAAAATCCATCTTCACGGAGTATTATTAGTAGACTTTGGTACTTATCTGTTTGGGTTGCTGACTCTGTTGAGTATAAAATTCCCTAGAAGAGAAAAGAAAATTACCAGACGTAGAGTAAGTATTGAAGAGTTATGGCAGGAAGTTATTTCAGGTTGGAATTATGTAGTTATACGTTCTGGTTTACGGAAGTTAACTATATTCTTTGGTGTTATTTACCTAAGTGCAGGAGTATTGCAAGTTTTATTCTTGCCGATGGTATTAAGTTTTGCCTCTGAAAAAGAATTAGGAATAGTAATGTCTGTTAGTGGCATTGGAATGTTGCTAGGTAGTGTCGCAGTAAGTTTATGGGGAGGTACTAAGCGTCGAATAGAGGGAATTTTAATCTTTGCATTTATTCAGGGATTATGTTTATGTTTAGGAGGATTTAAAACTGCTGTAGTATTAGCTGCAATTGGTGGTTTTGGCTATTTATTTTCCAGGGCAGTTATTGTTAGTTTGAATCATACTATTTGGCAACAAAAAGTACCTCAAGATTTACAAGGACGAGTTTTTGCTTTGCAGAATATGATGGAAAAGTCTTTATTAGTAATTACTCATTTAAGTGCAGCGCCTTTAGTGGAGTTTATATTTAAGCCATTGATGAGTGAAAATGGAATTTTAGCAAGTAGCGTAGGAAGAATTATTGGAGTTGGAGATGGCCGGGGAATGGCTTTATTATTTGTATTAATGGGTCTATTGAATATTGGGGCAGTATTAGTCGCCTATCGTACTCCAGAGTTACGGCGAGTAGAGAGAGAGTTACCTAATGCTGATCGCTTTGAAGTTGATAATACTGAATCAGACAATACTGCTGCTTGCTAAAGCTGGAAAACATGGACAGGAGACAGGAGACAGGAGACAGGAGACAGGAGACAGGAGTTAGGGGAATTTAGAGGAGGTAGGAGTAAGAATTTTAAGAATGATTTTTCTGCCCAATTATGTATGCACCTAAAATACTAACTTTGGTAGATTTTTTATTTTCTGGTTGTGACTAGATAATGAAGACAAGGAAGAAAAAAGCTTAAAAGTAAGACAAGCCAGATTTTTTCCTCTTCCCTCTTCCTTCTGAAAATAAAAGCAATTTTTATCCATTAGGCGTTGGTTAATCAAGCTATGAAACCTAAATTTTGCAAATATAAAATGCTTTTAAGTTAATAGTTAGGCAACTGCCATTAAAGCACAATCATAGCCAAAATCACCAACGCCAAATTATCAATTCTTTATCAAAATAATTGGGTCTAAAAACTCGCCTTTTAAGACGAAATATTTTTGTTAAATCCCCGTTAAAAAAATAACTTCTGACTTCTGACTTCTGACTTCTGACTTCTGACTTCGTTAATCCTCCTCCCTCTGCCTTCTGCCTTCTGCCTTCTTCCTTCTTCCCTCTTCCTTCTTCCTTATTTTTTATGAATCTTAACCTCAATCCGACGATTACGTTGCCGATTAGTTTTAGAATTATTTTCTACTATAGGACTAGATTCTCCATAACCAATAACCAAAAAACGGTAGCGATCGCCCATATTTTTTGAGAAATATTCTGCTACTCTTTCTGCTTGCAAAAATGATTTTTCCTGATTGACCTTGACTTTACCTCGATTATCAGTATGACCAGAAACACTAATTGTCATTTCTGGATAATTTTTCAATTCACCAATTAAATTATCTAAAATTGACCTTCCCTCAGAACGAATTGTATTACTACCAGACTCAAACAAAACATCACTAGGAAGAGTAACCATCATTGTATTTTCACTAAAAACTGGCAGAGAAGGCTTACTTATTACTTCTTTATTCTGACGAGCAGATATAGGCAAAGCTAACTGTTGAGCTATTAGGTCCAATCTTGCCTCTAAATTTCCATCCGATTTTCTCACACCCAGTTTATTTTCTAAATTCCTGGTACGACTAATTAAACTATTTAACTGTGTTTGTAACTTTTGAAGCTCTGTTTGTAGTTCCTGTTTTTGTACCTCAGTCAGTTCAACTTGAGGCGTAATAATTTCTGGGGTAGATGCGGGAGTAGACCTTGAGGATGGAGGTAACTTTTTCTGAGATACTATACCTCTAACACCACGGAGTAATTTTTCTGAGATGGGTATATCTTGGGAAGTAGAAGGATATTGAAAAGCGATCGCCATTCCCAAAACCCAGGAAAAACCGCTAGTTACCATCAGCAGCAAAAATCGAAATATTAAGGATAGTATTAACAAAACCATTCCCGGAGACCTAGTATTAGGAGTCCGGTCGGGAGAAGATTTACTCACGGTTTTCCCATTCGTTGATTATTCTGATTTGATACTACCTCAAAAACTGAATTTGAGACATAAGACATAATACCGGAGTATAACTTTATCTTTGTCTTTTGTGGGTTGAATACCTCACTATCATTTCAGTTATCAGTTATCAGTACCTGTGCCTGTTTGCGCAGCATTCCGTAGGAAAGTCCTATGCTTTATAAACATCTTTCTTCACACATAACTTGCTTGACAAAATAAACAAGTTATGTGTTCATGTTTGAGAGGCTTTTTCCTCAAAAATCATGTATTGAAAAGTAAATTTTTTTGAAAACTTAAGTAGTTTTACTTAGCCAAATTTTTTCTTTCTCTCTTCTCCCCTGCTCCCTTCTCCCCTGCTCCCTTCTCCCCTGCTCCCTGCTCCCCTGCTCCCCACAAAATTTTCAGAAGTTTCTTATTAAAATAATATGGGTCGCGCAACCCCGCCGGGAAATGGCGAAATATTTTTGGAGGGTTGCTCAAATCCCCGTTACAAAAATAACTTCTGACTTCTGACTTCTGAATTCTGACTTCATTAAAGGGGGTAGAGTAGATACCTTCTGCCTTCTACCTTCTGCCTTCTGCCTTCTTCAGTTACCAAGGCTCTACTTCCAATAAACCATTTTCTTGAAACAATACCTTAAACTCAACTATAGATTGATTATTCTCCTCACCTAATGCTTGCTTATTTAGCAAATCTGGCAGAGGAATTTTATCTACCTCATCAGCAGCTGCTGGATTTATGGGCTTATAGCCAATTATAGAACCATCTGAAGCTACTGTGACACGATAAATCAAAGCTTCGTTGACTCCTATTGTCCAAGCATTATTAATTTTTTCAGAGAGTAAATTCTCTAATCGTTCAATCTCTGCTTGGTCAGTAATTTTGGAACTGGTAGTCAAAGATGTCTCTGAATTTTCTTCAGTCAGCGTCTCTTCAGAAGTATCTACCCCATCCACTTCATCTGATGAATTAATAGTAGCATTCGGTGATGAGTCCAAACCTTCCGGTGTGGGGGTAGGATTAAAACCAGGTTCTGAAGTACTGTTAGGAGATGCCTCTAAATTATTAATACTTTCATTTGACTGTGGTTGAGGATCTTTAGGACGTTGTACTTCTGGAATAGGGACAAAGAATAAGGCCAGACTAGCTAATGCCAAACCAGACATTCCCACAGCAGCAGGTATAACTTTCTGAGCTACAGGTTCTCCTAATTTTGCATCTTTTCGAGACACGGGTCTTACTGCCAGAGAGAAACCAGGTAAAGTCAAAGAATCAGCAAAAAACTGGTCCACCGCCTCAACCAAATCAAATAGTTGGACTGTGTTTAAATCAACAATTATTCCAGGTTTTTGATCTTGAACATTGCCCTCAAAAACTGTCAATCTGTGTAGATTAGTATCTATTTTCTGTAAATGCACCAACTCTTGACTTTCACTTTGGTGTCTAGGCAAAGATATTCCACTGAGAAATTCTTGGGCATAACTACTCACCTGTCTTACCAAGCTTTCAAAAAAATCTCGTCCCCCAGTTAATGATGGCTCTTGGCCTTGAATATGACATTCAGCATTGGTCAAAATAGATAATACCTGCCCTTGACTTAAATTAGGACTTCCAGTTTCACTCAAACCTTGCAAAATCAACTTACAGTTAGGCAAGCTGTACTGACGTTGAATCGTCATTGCACTTCTGCTCCATAAAATTAAAACTAATACAATATAGTAATTTCATTTGAGTTGCGTAAAAAAAACTTGGTCGCTTTTAGGTAACAGGCAACAGCTCATCTGGCAACAGGTTAAGAAGGTTTACCGGATTTTTTACTGTTAGTTAATAACCAACTCTTGTTCGACATCTCATTTGAAAAAGCTATAGCTCACAAAAAGTGACATTTTTGTTGTATGGCAGTCGAAGGAAAGGTTAGGACATATAAAAAGTTCAAAGCTCAGACAACGCAAGCCTTTTCCTTCTTCTTTCTTCCTTCTTTGATCTGCTATACAGATATTTTAATTAACTTCCCTACTGCTTTATCCAAAGCCATCGGCAGTATATTGTCCACAAGTGTTAACGGTAGACCTTACCACATTTAATCAATTGTGCCTGACATTTTGAGGTCTCTCCAGAACTACTAACTCACTTTCTCAAGTTAATAGACATCTCCAAAAATCAAAAATCAAATCAATTCTTATATTTCTCCCTTTTGCCTGTTGCCTGTTGCCTGTTCTCCCTTTTAACTTACTTCTCCATCAAACAGACTAATCCAAAACCTTTGCATACCTGTTGTACCAGTACAGAATAATAATTTACCCAATAACTCTAATCCTAGTTGATTTAACTTTTCCTCTGAATTGTAGGCCATTACACCAGACCGCCTGGGGTTCATACGACTGCGAAAATGTGCTCTAAACTGTTCTAAATAAAAAGATAATTGTAAATGATTTTCTATTGGTAACTGTTTTTGATTTAACTGCTGGTAGTCAAACAATAGTTTCCGAATCGGAACAGTTAAACGTTTAGCCAAATGACCAGTAATAATCACTAAAGCTTTGGCCTCATTCAATGTCAAGGGACGACGTTGACTATTCAGACGTAGGGGATTTGTACTACGCAGTCGCCACAAAGAAACCCGATTTGGAATAATCCCTTGTAGATCTAGGTCTTTGACAACTTTCAGCATAACTTCTGCTCCTCCAAGTTGCAAAGCTTCAACTGCCAAAAGAATTAAATCAATTTGGGTTTTAGTTCTACGAGGACACCCATTATCGGGGAGAGGTATATCTGGTAAATTCTTCAATATTAATGGTGTGGACGGACTGGGGGCAGTTTTCAATTCCATTACTTTATTTATTGCCAATATTCAATACTTCGTTATAATATTTTGGTAAAAATGTCAATATAACTAAATAATATTAATTACTATCAAGAATAACACCCAATTATAGATTTTGTAATCAGTCTAAACAGCATCATTAATGTCAATAGAAACTCCGGTCTACATTTAAAGATATACTTTTCCCACTGAGGAATTTTTTTGAATTTATCTAAATCTTATAATTTTTGACTAAAATCTATGGACCTAAAAAATTTAATTCGCGAAATTCCTAATTTTCCCAAATCAGGAATTTTATTCCGAGATATTACGACCCTTCTCAGTGACCCAGAAAGTTTACATTATACTATTGACATTTTGGCAGAAAAATGCTTAGAATTTCAACCAAACTATATAGTGGGTATAGAATCCCGGGGTTTTATTTTTGGTGTCCCCTTAGCTTATAAGTTGAATGTAGGTTTTGTACCAGTCCGCAAACCGGGAAAATTACCAGCAGCAGTATATTCAGTTACTTACGATTTAGAGTATGGCCAAGATACGTTGGAAATGCACCAAGATGCCATGGCAGCAGGCAGTAGGGTTTTAGTAATTGATGATTTATTAGCTACAGGTGGTACGGCAGCAGCTACAGCTCAATTAATTGAAAAAGCAAGTTGTAATTTAGTAGGGTTTGGCTTTGTGATTGAGTTAAAAGACTTGGGTGGGCGTCAGAAGTTGCCTGAAGTGCCAATTGTTAGTTTGATCGAATATTAATTGAAAATTAGAAGTCAGAAGCTAAGTATAATTTCCGTTAATTGACTATAAAATACAAGCAATATAGCATTGGCAGTGAGGTTTTAGTTATTTAGCAAAAGCGCTGTAAAATTCAGGCAACGTTAGATTTTGCCTTTAACAGTAGGCATCTTGCCAGCTTCGGGGTGTACCTCACACTTAGTGGAGGGAGTCTACTATAACTATTGTAAGGGCTAAAGCCCAACTACAAACAAAAACTTTATTATCAGTAATTATCCGAATATAAACCCCTTTTTCCTCAGATAACTAAAGCTTTCTTCCTTCTTCCTTCTTCCTTCTTTCTTCCGCAAGTTAATGGATAAAAAATTGAAGTATAGCAAACTAAAACAATTAATTGCCAGTGAAACTTTTGCTTATGTTTTAAAGAGATTATTACAAGCAATTTTGACTTTATTTCTCGCATCTGCTCTGTGTTTTGCCATAATTCAGTTAGCTCCAGGTAGTTATATAGATACTTTAAGTCAAAATCCTCAAATTTCTCAAGATACTATTAAACAACTTGAGCAACAGTTTGGTTTAGATAAGTCGCCTTTAGAACAATATTTACGTTGGCTAACACAAATTATTACCAGTGGCAATTTTGGTAGGAGTTTTGTCTTTCAACAACCAGTGGCCGATCTATTATGGGAGCGAATACCAGCTACTTTAGTTTTGTCAATTTCTTCCTTAATAATGACCTGGGCGATCGCTATTCCTCTTGGTATTATTGCTGGAGTTAATCAAAACCGTTTTTTAGACCGTTTTCTCCAATTAATTAGTTACACTGGTCAAGGTTTTCCTAGTTTTATTACTGCTCTATTATTATTATTTTTAGCTCAAAATCTTTCTCCTTTATTACCAGTGGGAGGAATGCAAAGTATCGATTATGATGAGCTATCTTTTGTGGGTAAAATTTTAGATATGGGTTGGCATATAATTTTGCCAACTGTTGCTTTAAGCATTACCAGTTTTGCTGGTTTACAGAGGTTAATGCGGGGGCAATTATTAGATGTTTTGCGACAAAATTATATTCAAACGGCAAGAGCTAAAGGTCTTCCGGAGAATCGAGTAATTTATGTTCATGCCTTGAGAAATGCCATTAACCCTTTAATCACATTATTGGGATTTGAATTTGCCAGTTTATTAGGTGGTTCGTTTATTGCTGAATATTTCTTTAATTGGCCTGGTTTAGGAACTTTAATTTTAGAGGCAGTAAGAAATCAGGATTTATATTTAGTTATGGCAAGTTTAATGATGGGTGCTTTGATGTTAATTATTGGTAATTTATTGGCAGATTTATTGTTGAAAGCTGTAGATCCTAGGATTAAGTTGGAAAATCTGAAGTGATTTAAGGAGTCAGTCCTCAGGAGTCAGGAGCAAAATTTGTTTAATTGGCAAGTCAGTCCAGTAGGGTGCGTTAATGAAATGTAACGCACCGCTAGGAAATTGTTCATCAACCATTAGACGTGCCACAGGTTAAATCTCCTCATTTTCTCGAATCGCCAACTCAATCTCCTGAGAATATACTTCAGCATAGGCCCAAGCATTAACTAAGGAGGATGCCTGGAGACTAGGATAGTCTTGCAGCAATTCTGATTCACTTACTCCTAAACGACGAGCATTAACTAAAACCCACACAGGAATGTGAGTACCAGCAATACAAGCATTTCCCCCACAAACACCGTCTATCTTTTCGATGCCAGACCAAGGATTAGTTAAACTTTGAGCTAATATTTCTCTCAACTAATCTCATAAATCAAGGGGTTAAAATTACATTAGGATTCGAGCATTTATTAATCTTTATTATGGTGATGTAGCCTGGAATTCTCAGCAAATTTGATTATACCATTAAACATAAGCCCTTTGAGTTATTAAATTTTGTCAAATATTTAGTAGCTGGTGAGTACAAATTAACAAAGATATTTGACATTGTTTGACTATATATGACTATATTTATGTATAACTTTTATTATACTTGAATAGCTTGAGCTTTTTGTGCTGGAGTTAATGCCAACAGTTGCAGTTATAAATCTTTTAATTTCATAGCTTATTCTTGATATTGTTCCTAATCGATATATCAAAATGACGAACATAGGTCGTACTGCGTATTCAAATGGTGAAAAATCAAACAACCCTGCCTTGAAAAACATCAACATAAGTAGTAAAAAACTTTAGTATTTCAAATAACAATTTTCTCATGTTATCCCAAATTTATTATCTACTTCGTTCTCAAGTTGATGGTAGTTATATTAGTGCCAATCCAAATCCAGATGAGGCAGTAAAATTTTTATTATTATTTCGAGAAGATTTTGATGCTCACAGCTACCTAAATACCCACGCTCCAGATGTGAGCGATCGCTTTGCCATTGAATCTATTTCAGCTACTCAGTTAAAAACAATACTAAAAAGATGGGGTTTCCAAGGAGTAGGAATAATTCAAGACCCATTGTTGCCAAATATAGAGTTTCTAATAGTTAGTTAAGAGAATTTTTACCATACCAATTTTTGTAATGAGGGATATTTAGTATTAGTATTAAAATCAGGCGTTGGTGATTTTGCCTAGAATTTTTATGGAAATGACCCTTGCCTAACTCCTAATTTAAAAGCATTTTATATTTGAAAAATTTAGATTTAATAGCTTGATTCACAACACCTAAAATCAATATAGCGCTTCTCAGACTAATGAGGTACACATATCTTTATTTATATTCTCCCTATTACCTCCCTATTCCCTATTAATTATTACCAAGGACTGCTAACAAGAGTAAATCCTGACCAATAGAAAGGATGAGAAAAGTTAATTTCTCCCAATCCTTGTAAACTCTCAGGTAAAGATATTTCACCTCTAGAAAGCTTCAATCTTTCATTCCTGAGCAACACATCTCCTTGAATCATTTTAATTTGAGTTTGTCTAATTGCTTCAGCTTTACTTGGTGCTGTTTTTAACTGTTCATAAAATTCACTCATTAAGGCTAAAGTTCCAATATCATTAACGTACCACAAACTTGCTAATACAGACTGAACTCCTGCTTCTAAAGCTAATCCAGCAAAACCTAACTCCACATCTCGATCTCCAACGGCAGTTTTACAAGCACTTAAGACTAATAATTCAGCCGGAGGAGTGTTCCAAGCAATCTCTTTTACTTTGTCTAAATGGAGTTGAGTATCCCAAAATTGAATGTAAGAATTTTCAGGTTTTCCAGGCTGAAATTTTGCATGAGTTGCTAAGTGAATAATATTAAAAAATTGAGAGGAAAGTTGATTTTTTAAGTTTTCTAAAGTGAATTCCTGATTGAGAAATAATTTTCCAGGCCAACCTTGAGAAATATTTTGAGGTGAGATACTTTCTGTCAGGTTTTCATCAACAATTGTTGAGAGTTCAACTGGAACTGCTGGTAAAGACTTTTGTGTCTGAAATTCTGATGCCCCCATGGCTAAAATTCTAGCTTTTTGAATGGGAGTATAATTAGAATCAATTAAATTAAATGCAGGAATAATTGCCAGACTATATTTTTCTACTAAAAATTTTTTTCCATCGTGTAATGCGGCTATTGGTAGAGTACGCAAACCTTTTCCTAAACAAAACAATATTGTGTCTATTTTTTCTGCTTGGAGATTTGCTGCAAAGGGTTTAATAATCCATTCATAGAGTTGTTGAGCCTGATTTAAGTAAAAGTCTGCAAAAAGCAGCTGAGGATTAGTGATTTCATTTTGAAATAATTTAACTGCTTGAATCAGGGTTTCGTATTTGATAAAATCAAGGTCTTTAACTAGAGGTTTTTTTCCAGGATAAATAAAGACTAAATGTAAATATTCTGGTTCGGGTATCGCCCAAAATACGGCTGGTTTTATATTACTTGTTTGGCTAATTTCTAACAATTTTTTAGCAATATCATCACCAGTTTTTGAAACTTTAGAAAAATCTCGATCAAAATAAGCCTCAAATTATTTTTTTAGCCTTTCTTCCATTTTCATCACTTTCTCTGAGACAGTTAGATTTATGTCTTGAGAGACAGTTTTTTCTGAATTAAAAGTGAGAATAATAATCAGGGAAAGAATAAATATAAAAATTGTCATACTGACTTTATACTTATTCTTAAAAGAAAAGATTTTCTCAAACATATACAGTACCTTGTTTAATATCTTGGTAAGGATTCAGTTATTACAGGTAAGTATTTCCTGGGTCATGCCAGGCAAACAGTTTTTTTATAGTGTTTTACTCGTACTTTTAACTCTAGTTAAACTCTAGTTCAATTCTAATTCCACCTCTAAAAACAAAAAACGCAAAATATAGAGTAATTTGGTAAATTTGTCAAAAATTTGACGCTATATATAAAAAATCGCTACACTCGTAATTTGTTGCTTATTTCCAAAAAATTCTATTTTCTATTTAACTATGGTACGAGAACTAGAAAAAGTAGATCATAGGGAGTTCCCAGAAACAGCTCCCACTGCTAATCCAGTATTTTATCGAACTTATAGCCGTAAAACAGAAAATGGCCGTGAGACTTGGGTCGAAGTATGCGATCGCACAATTAATGGCCTGAGAAAATTAGGTCAACTTACCCCGGAAGAAACGGACTTACTGTATCGGATGCAAAGTCAACTAAAAGCCATGTCCTCTGGCCGTTGGTTGTGGGTCGGTGGCACAGAATGGATTACACAACCACAAAATTTTTCGGGGGCCTACAATTGTTCGTCCACAAATATAATGGACTGGCGTGCCTTTGGTCTATTAATGGACTTAGCAATGATGGGTTGCGGTACTGGAGCAGTATTAGAAGGAGATTATATAAATCAACTGCCACCAATTAGAAATCACTTAAATCTGATATTGCGGGGTGAAATTGGTTCTACTCCTGCTGAATTACGTCGGGAGTTGACAGAACTAAAATTTGATGGAGACCAGGTAGAAATTTATGTTGGAGACAGTCGTCAAGGTTGGGTAGGTTCATATCAAGCTTTGTTAGAATTGTCAACCGATGAACGATTTTCCGGTGAAGTCAAAGTCATTATTGATTTGAGCGATGTTAGACCTGCGGGAGAACAGTTAAAAGGATTTGGTGGTGTTGCCAACCCGGTGAAATTGCCAGACTTGTATCAACGTTGTGGGAATATTTTAAATCAAGCAATTGGGCGGCAATTAAATTCTGTGGAGTGTTGCCTGCTAATTGACGAAGCAGCAGTCACAATTGTCGCCGGAAATATTCGCCGCTGTTTACCTGAAGGTGCTTTAGTACATACAGCATCAGGGTTAGTACCCATTGAAAAAATTCGGATAGGCGATCGCGTCTTAACCAGCAAAGGATTTTACCCTGTGACAAATTTCTTCGTTCAGGGTACTCAGTCTTTATGTCGCATTCAAACAGAAGACGGATATTTTGAATGTACTGCCGATCATAAAGTTGCCGTGCTGCAAGATTTGTATGGTAACTATAAAATGATAAAAGCTAAAGACTTGCAAGAGGGCGATCGCTTGATTTTTGTGCCTCAAGCAATACCTGGTACTCCCACCGAACTCCCTGAGTTAAAAGGTGTAACCTCCCATGGTGCTAAAGCAATAACAGTACCTGCTCTTACCAATGAGGTTGCTTATTTTCTGGGATATTTGCATGGAGATGGATCGGTTGCTTCAGATGGATGGCAAGTCAGGTTTTGGGTTCCCCAGGATAGTCCGGAAATTCTGGAACGACTGATTAATGTTGCTCAAGAATTTGGTTTGGAAACACATACACTGAGAACCCCAGAACAATGTAAAACCAAAGCTTATGAACTTCAGTTAAATAGCAGCATTCTGAATAAATATCTTTCACAGTTTAAACAGTCATTTACTTCTATTACGATTCCTGACTGTATTCTGATGGGAACAACAGAAATTCGTCAAGCTTATTTAGCTGGTTTAGCAGACGCAGATGGTTGTCATTCTCAGGGTGTACTGGTAGCTTCAGTTTACCAAGATTTTCTGCAACAGGTGCAAGCATTATACGCATCTTTAGGAATCACCACGAGATTGTGTGGTTCGGTGCGCAAGCGAACAGGAAAATGGGAAGGTGAGTTAGTAACTGTAGGTGAGAGTGCTTTTGAAGCAGTAGAAAAAGTAATGATGACTTACTCTACTCAGTTTCCAGAGCAAAAACGTAAGCGACCTAAATTTTTCCACGATCACGGGTTTCCCAGGGAAATGGCTCAACCTTTAGTGAATACTTTTGATTGGAATAAGCGCAAGCAGATGATGGTTCGCATTGTCAAGAACTTGATCGCCGATGCTACAGATTTGATTCCGGTAAAAGTGAAAAAAGTTGAGATGGATGTGAGAGAAGCATCAACTTATGATATTGAAGTTGCCAGTATCCATGAATTTGTTTGTCAGGGAATTTTAGTAGCGAACAGTGCCGGAATGAGGCAGGGCAATAGTAGCGATCGCCTCTTTGCTGTAGCGAAGGATAATCTCTGGCGACAAGATGAAGATGGTAACTGGGGTATCGATCCGAATAGAGATGCTTTGCGAATGGCAAATCATACTCATGTTTTCCATCACAAACCAACATTAGAAGAATGTGTTGAGGCAGTGAGAAAACAGTTTTATTCTGGTGAAGGTGCGATTCAGTGGGCTGGTGAAGCAGTTGCTCGTGCTAATCGGGATTTACTTTCAACCACAGAAATAAAGAGAGATTTCTTGAAAGCTTATGGAGAAGATAATGCCAAAAAATGGTTTCAAGAACACTATCCAAATATTAGTAATGATGAACTGGAACATCGGTTAGCAAGATTAGGGTTAAATCCTTGCCATTCTGGGGATACTTTAGTTTCTACAGACCAAGGGTTAATTCCGATTCAGGATTTGGTAGGTAAACAATTTAAAGCATTGGTGGATTTGCGTTCTGTCGGTTTATCTGGTGTGAAGTTAACGGATGCGATCGCTTTTGCGACGGGAGTTAAAACTACCTACAAAATTATGCTGACTAATGGAATGCAAATGCGATGTACAGCAGACCATCAACATTTTACGAGTCGAGGTTGGGTTAGCACTCAAGATTTAACTAATGATGACAATATTTATGTTCAGAGAGGAGCAGGTTATTTTGGCAAAGGTACTATTTCTGTTGCTCAAGCTCAAATGCTTGGTTGGTGGTATGGAGATGGATATAATGTTAGGATAAAAGCTCGTAGTAATGGTCATGGAAGGAAGCAAGACCACTTTGCTAAAGGGTTTGTTTTTAACCAAGATGAGTATGAAACTGCCAACAATATTGTAGGCAAAGCGGTTGCATCAATTACAGGAAGAGAATATGTAACTACACTGCATAAAGGAGTCTATGAATTCCGAACTCAATCTCCTAAATTAGAAAAGTTTTTTGCCGATTTAGATATAGTCGGAAAAGAAGAACTTCCTAATAATTTTCTGAGTCAATCTCAGGAAGTTTTAATTGGCTTTTTACAAGGAATTTTTAGTGCAGATGGCACAGTAGATAAAGATTCCAGAAGAATTAAATTAGCCATGGTTTCGGAAAAACTACTCCAACAAATTCAATTAATTCTATCTAATTTAGGAATTATTAGTACAGTTCGATTAATTAGGAAAGAAGGTTACAGAGGTGTACCTTATACCACTGTTGATGGGACTGAGAAAATTAGCTTAGATCGAGGCAGTTATGGATTATTTATCTCTACTTTTAACTTCAATTTATTTCAAGAATTAATCGGCTTTCCACAATCGCCAAGTAAGAATATTAAAGCTGAAAAATGGTTAAAAAAACCATTGCCTAATTATTGTGAGTCAACTATTAATTCTAAGTTTACTTCAAAGGTGAAAAAAGTTGAAGAATTTGGAGAAGAAGTTGTTTATGATTTGCACGTTCCTTTAACTAATTCTTTCATTGCTAATGGTTGTTTAACTCACAATTGTGGAGAAATAATTGGCTCTAACTTCCACTGCAACTTGTCAGAAATTCATCTGAATCAAATTGACCCAAATAACCATAAAGAACAGGAGGAAGCTTTTACTGCTGGCGCCCTTTCTGTGGCAACTTTACTAAACCATAAATTCCTCGAACCTCGCTATAATTCTAGTCGAGAATTAGACCCTATTGTAGGTGTTTCTTTTACTGGTTTATTTGACTTTTTTGTAAAAGCTTTTGGCATTGAATGGTTGCATTGGTGGCAAGCAGGTCGTCCCGCAACTATTCAAGGTCTAGAGTTTAAACAAAAGGAAGCAGAATATTTGACCCGTTGGCGCGAAATAGTACATCAGGTAGTGTGGGATTATTGCGATCGCCACAACCTTAAACGTCCAAACCGTTGTACAACAGTTCAACCTAGTGGCACTAAGTCTCTGTTAACAAACGCTGCTCCCGGTTGGCATCCACCTTTTGGGTTGCGGTGGGTGCGACGCATTACTTTTGCCAAAAATGACCCCGTAGCATTAGCTTGTCTTGACTATGGTTATTCTGTAATTCCAGGGCAGTCAAGCAAAGATGAAAATGGAAATTTACTGAACGATCCTTTTGACGATCGGGCTAAAGAATGGTTAGTAGAAATTCCAGTACAGGTATCTTGGATAGATTTACCTGGGGTTGAAGAGATTGCTATTGAGAAGTTTAGCGCTACTTCTATGTTTGATTTTTACATGGGAGTACAAAAACATTGGACGACTCATAATAGCAGTAGCACCATTTTATTAACGGAAGCAGAAATTGAACCTTTGGGAACACGCATTTATGAAGCAATTCGTGATGACGAGGGTTATATTTCGTCAGCATTGTTAGCGCGGTTTGATGCACCGTTCCCTCGGTTGCCATTTGAACGTATCTCTCAGGAGGAATATGAAAAAATGCAAGGGGATGTGTTGCAACGGCGTAAGTCTGATAATTTTTCCGAGTTGATGAATGGTTATGTGTTAGCGAGTGAGTTACCAGAGATAGGACCTCAAGATCCCGCTTGTTCTGGAATGGTTTGTGAATTGAAGGGTTCGGAACCGCAAGTTAACTAAAATTTGTAGCTGTAGGGATTTATGGCTGGATATCTTTCATATCTGTCCACCCTACAATGTTTGGTATTAGTGCATTGTAATGGTATAGCCAGTGGGAGCATCTTGCTCCCGCTCTAACAGGGATAAGTAATTTATGATAGGATTTTATACTGACAGCAATACTTTTTTTATCCTTTATCGGTATTATCCCTAATGCTCTACTTTTATAGCAGTCGAAGGAAAGGAGAGGACATATCAAAAGCTGAAAACTCAGACAATGCCAGATTTTTCCTTCTGCCTTCTGCCTTCTGCCTTCTGCCTTCTGCCTTCTGCCTTCTTCCTTCTGCTATAGCATCTGTTAAGAGATAGGTATTAATTCCTCTTCAAAAAACCAAGTACCTATGTTTTCTTCAAATTCGACCCAAAAGCCAATTCCACTACCGTCTACCATTCTGAATTCCTTTATTGTACCAATTGGATTTTTCTTCAGTTGGTCAATTATAGCTGCGGGTGGTATAGGCTGTTGTCTGATACCTTTTACTTTTACTTTCTGACCTATTTCCATTTTTATTTACGATGTTCTCCTAGTGGTATGAATCAATCCACAGTTTATATGAAATTAGTGCTTGAGCACAGTTCTATAGTATAAACCAAAAGTCTAATAGAAAAGGTCAAAAGCCAAATTATTTCTATGATTGAGGTATAATATTAATTTGATAAATGTTTGCTACAAATAACTAGGTTATTTATTAGGAGTCAGGTGGGGAAGCCGCCGGATTGGCGACGTACAGGAGGACCGAGTCAGCAGGGAAGAAGAAGGAAGAGGAGAAAAAGGAGAAAATTTTTTTATAACTAATTATCCGGACATGATATAAATTATCTTTTTCGTCAAAGGGACATCTCCTCTAAAATCTTTTGTTCGTCTCAGCAGAACTTAATTCTATCGCACTTATTATTCATAACATTCTTTTTTCACGCTTGGTATAAGAATTTGAGAATGTCCTAAGCAAACTTTGACCTGCAATATAGCACTGCTGCTTAAATTCTCATATCTACATAATTTGTGTCATCTCAATATTTAGAGCTTCTCCTAGAGTTTTGACGAGCAAAAATTATCATCAAACTAATCATAGAAATCTGGGTAATTATTATGGGCATTAAATATCTATGACAATTGGCGTACTCCAGGTGAAGTGTGAAGTATTAAACCCAATAGTCAAGGGGTTAAATAGCAGTTATTCCCAATTCCCTATTCCCTACTACCCTCCACCGAAGATTAATAAAAAATGATAAATGATTTAAATAAAACTCAGATTCCGCACATCAATTTGTCATATAAAAAGTACCACAAACATCAGTGGGTTGCTCAGTATTTATAGTCTATAAATCATCATTTAACTCAGACAAAAGCCAAATTAAATTGAATAAATTAAGCAGAAATACTTGATGGAGCCAGATAATTAGCCACCATCATTCCCTACTGACTACTAACTAATGACTACTAAATAATGACTACTGACTACTATCCCTTTATATTACGCTTTCAAGTGCGGAATGTAGGATGAAAATTATGTTTGATCATTTTTAGAGAAAGCCTAAAACACTTGCTGTATCTAGGATTTTTTTAAATTCAGTATCTACGGGTGCGGCAGGATTCGAACCTGCGGCTCGCGACTTAGAAGGTCGCTACTCTATCCAACTGAGTTACGCACCCAATTTTAAACTATGAGATTGAGATTACTCTTTATTATTCTACTTGGCAAATCTCCAAATACGCAAGTCGATCTTTGATATTTAGATTAATTAAGTACAAGTGTCTTGAGAGTAAATGGACTAGAAATACTAAATCCGGCGATCGCTAGTATTTTGATTATGAGGATCGGGCAGAATACACTCGTGCTGAGAGTAGAATTTATTATATATGTAGTCCATTGAGGTAAAAATACCTATAGCTTGTTCTCGAAGAAGCCCACACAAAAATTTCAGTAGAGCAGTTTCAGATGAATTATGGCCTTATTTCCCAGAAATTTGATCTAGACAGTTATTAATATATTTAGGAGCAAGATACTTGAAAACTTGTAAATCCAGTATTGTAATCGTATAAGAGAAAATCTGTAAAAATATACTATGTCTGGTGATGGAAAAATTTCACACACGGTAATCAGGGAAGGGGTGAGATAATTCTTAAACATTACACTACCGATAAAGTATGGTAAGTCTCTCATACTAACTTAATATATCTATACTTTATAAGTCCACAATTTTAGCTTTTGCTTGAGGGAGTTATATTATTTATAGGGTAGTGATAAATATGTAAGGATATTTATTAGTAGATCCTTGTCATAGTCAGGAGGTAAGCTGTAAAAATTATTACTTATTTACCACTACCATTTATAGATTGAAAAATCACAAGTTGTATCCGTGCCAAGTATAGCTTAAAGTTGTGCTTACTAAAATACCTGTAGTATTTTTATAGAAAATCACAGTTATTATATATATAAAATTAAATCTATGTCAGAGGATTTATTAATTAAATTATTGGTAAGAATCTACTAAATGCTTTGAAAGCTGATAAAACCTATTCTAACTAGGGAAAAAAATTTCTATCTTTGTCAGATCGTGTTTTTGATTGGTGGTCAGGTGTGACAGTTAAACCCTGTGGACTAGGTGGTGCCGACACTTCTAGCTAGAAACAGGAAGTATTTGTGAACAAATTTTAGCAAATATAAAACAGATTACAATTACACCAATAGTACCCCAGGTGATTATGGGAGTCGAATGTAAAGTGTCATGTTTATTCTGAAAAGGCAAGATGTTGAAATTACAAGTATTCAACACCCAAAAAAGGATCAACAGATCCCTATTCTTAGTTATCAAGGGCAAAGTTTTCGCTTAATCAGTCTTTTTAAGGCCGAGCAAGCTGAAGAAGCTAGATCCTTCTGGCGGGATTTAACAGATAATCGTGGTAAAGCTTGTGTTTTACTAGAGGAACCCGATCGATATAGTGTTTGGGGAAAAATCCGCTTAGAGCAACTTAGTAATGAAGACTCAAAAGATGAGGATGCCATTACTCCTTCTTTTATTCAAGGTTGTTTGTTGCTAGTGCAAGCTCTTTACTTTGATGTAGAAGATTTATTAGGTAATCGACAGGCAAAGTCCTTTCACAAGGATTTTACCAAACTTCTTCAGAAAAGAAACTTTCCTAACACTGATTCTCCTGATGCAACTAAAGCTTTGTTAACTGTCGATCCTGTGAAAAAATTACCACTACCTTCTTGGCGGGAAGTTCATCTATATACTTTACTGCAAGAAGTCCATCATTTAGGTGAAGAATATTTTGGTAATTCCAATTTTGCTGAAGGTATTGATGAAATCTTAGAATCTATGTCTAGTTCTGATAAAACTCAGTTTATGGCTTGGCTGAATCAATTTCCTGAAGGTAAACAATGGGCAATAAAGTAATTTAAAAAGTTTGCCAGTATCACTTCTGGAGTTAGGTTAAAAATTGATATTGGTCGCTCTAAATTAAATAAAATGTTGCTACATAATAAGTTTGGCATCAGATTGTATTTATATGTTTAAACAGCATTTAAAATCAAATAGTCTATCAATATTTTTTTTGTCCAATCTTGATTAAGACTAGGTTAAATTCATTAATTTAAATTTGATTGATGAAAAAAGTCTATTTCTTTAATATCGATCGGTCAAAAAAATAAAGTAAGTCTATTTTTATCTCCTTAATACCTTTGATAAATCTCAAAAAAAGACTAAAAATGGTGAAAAATGGAGATAAAATATGTGTTCAAAGTTAAGCTTGATGAGAATATTCCTATGAGCAGCACTTCAGAAAAATCATCTACCCTTACTAAGTCTTTATTCTCAGCCCAGACTATTGTAATTACTGGTCTTATTTGGGGTGTACTTGCCCTATTATTTTTTCTCCTGTTTAGTGTACCTTTACCAGGGGAAGAATTACCTTTTTGGTACTCTGTTGGTACTTACATATTTGAACTGGGAGCTTACTTATTAGCTTCTATAGTTTGCTTTAGAAATTGGCAAAGTCCTCAAATGGTTAGTGGGCGCAATGTATGGATGGGCATTGGTTTAGGATTATTATTCTACTTTATTGCTGGTGTGGTTTTTGGTTGTTGGGAACTACTTTGGGAACTAGACCCCGATGTTTCACTAGCAGATATTTTCTACATTTTTTCTTACCTGTTCATTGGTTGGGGTATGACTTTAGCTGTCACTTCTAAACGGCTAAATCTAGAATTTTGGCAGTGGGGAGTTTTAGCTGGAGTAGCAGTTGCAGGAGTTGCTTTGGCTATTTGGGTCGCTGAACCTTCATTTTTTGGTATATTATCTAGTCCAGATACTTCAGTCTTAGAAGAGGTAGATATAGAAGAAGTATCGGCTAATTTGGCTCCGTCTTGGGTACTAAGTATAGATCAGAAGTTAGAACCATTTGCTTATAGCATAAACTTGTTTTATGTCATTGCCGATGTATTTTTACTAATTATTGCTACTGCTTTACTTCTAGCTTTTTGGGGTGGACGTTTTTCTCAGTCTTGGCGGATGATTGCTGCTGCTACATTTTCACTTTACATTGCTGATATGTATTTTAAGTGGTCAGATTCCCGCATTGAAGGAGATTATGAAAGTGGGGGTTTATTAGAGGTATTTTTTGTATTTACTGCGATTTTGTTTGGAATAGGTGCAGTTTTAGAATACGATATTTCAACTCGTTCTCGCCAAAGTAGACGTAGTAGACGCAGTAGTTCTTAGTTTAAAGCAGCTTTTCTAAGCCATAGATTAGTTTGGTTAAAGATTGAATTTTACGAATGGCTAATAAAACTCCAGGCATATAGCAAGACCTATCTGTTGTATCGTGTCGTAAAGTATAAATTTGACCAGGCCCACCGAATATTACTTCTTGATGAGCAATTAAACCAGGTAAGCGTACACTATGAATCCGAATTCCTTCCTCTGCTAAACAACCTCTGGCCCCTTCTATTTTTTCTGTTTCTTCAACATTAGGTACATTGTAAGTTTTTCCTAGCTCTGATAACATTTCTGCAGTTTTAATTGCAGTACCACTAGGAGCATCAGCTTTTTGATTGTGGTGTAACTCAATAATTTCTACATGATCGAAATGCTGGGAAGCGGCGATCGCTGCTTGTTGGAGCAAAACCATACCAATAGAGAAATTAGGAATTATCAGTGTACCAATACTGGCTTTTTCTGCAAATTCTGCTAAGTCCTGAATTTGCTCTTGACTAAGACCTGTAGTTCCTACCACTGGTCTGACACCATAAGCAATAGCAGAACGAACATTTTCATAAACACTATCTGGGTGAGTAAAATCAACCATTACTGCTGGTTGTTTTTCCTGGGCGGCCATGACTAACATCCCCTGTAAATCATTAATCACTGGCACTTCTAGCTCTCCACAACCACACAATTCGCCAGCATCTTGACCAACATACTCAGGTTGGCGCTCTATTGCACCAAAAAGAGTCATGTCACTAGCATTTGCTACAGCTTTTATTACTTCACGGCCCATCTTGCCCGCAGCACCATTAACAATTACAGGAGTAGAACTTTGGCTTGTCATAATTTCTATCAATACTAGATACTAGGAGTGAACATAAGCATTTTAGATCATTTTATTTGCTAACTAAATGTCGCAAGGGGTCTGCCGTTATAATCTTCGATTTAACGGGAGGGGAATCGCGACCTGCAAAAAAAACTCATCTCTACAGTAAAGTAACTTCAATTATCCTATAGTTAATGTTATCAGGAGTAGCGGTAATACGCACCTGATTGCAAAACTGAGACAACTCAAGCTCTGGGGTTCAACTCAGGAGTCCTAGTAATTTCCGTAAGAAAGTAAAATCTTGAAGGTAGCTAGGTAAGTACAGAACTGGACAGTACAAAACGGCGGTGGGTCTCATTGTTGCAGCCTTTGGAGGTGAAGAGGATGCTCAACCTTTGAAACAGGAAGCCCTTTTCCGTGAGCAAGGGAATCCCTGGTTATAGCGCTAGCTTAACGAGAGATAACGTCACGAAAGAATTATCTATTCAAAATTATGACCCCCATCAAATCATTCATTTGATTGTCTTGAATTTATAGTGGATACCGAGTTTTGCAGCTTCGTGTCTTAAAGACCTCTTACTAAATTAATTATTTCTCCTGACACCTAAAACCTAATATCTTCTTCAAGTTTTTCTCTAAATTTATACACTAGTACTTTATCTATAGCGCTACGCAAATATGGCACAGACATTTCTGTTCATCTATTCCCTTACATTATAGATTATAGATAAAAGTACAGTAAGAAGCTCTAATTGTCCGTCAATGTGCAAAAATAAAAATTAGTAATCAGAATTTAGAGTCTACTGTGAGTCCAATCGCTCAAGCCAATAATACGGTAAATACATCAGTTAAACCAGCCGTCCCAAGAATTCGGGCTGTTTTTCCCTTCACTGCAATTGTCGGCCAGGAAGAAATGAAACTGGCCTTGTTATTAAATGTAATTGACCCCAAAATAGGGGGTGTGATGATTATGGGCGATCGTGGCACAGGTAAATCTACTACTATCCGTGCTTTAGCCGATCTGCTCCCAGAAATTGACATTGTTCTAGACGATCCTTTCAACAGCGATCCTCAAGACCCCGATCTAATGAGCGATTCTGTGCAAGATAGATTGGCACAACAGCAAGAAATTGCCACAGTGAAAAGAAAAGTCCAAATGGTGGACTTACCATTAGGTGCTACTGAGGACCGGGTCTGTGGTACTATTGATATTGAAAAGGCTTTATCAGAAGGGGTCAAGGCTTTTGAACCTGGATTATTAGCTAAGGCAAACCGTGGCATTTTATATGTTGATGAGGTTAATCTTTTAGATGACCATTTGGTTGATGTCTTGCTTGACTCAGCAGCCAGTGGGTGGAATACTGTAGAAAGGGAAGGTATTTCTATTCGTCATCCTGCTCGTTTTGTGCTTGTGGGTTCGGGAAATCCAGAAGAAGGGGAATTACGACCTCAATTACTGGACAGATTTGGAATGCACGCGGAAATTAGGACTGTTAAAGACCCTTCATTACGAGTCCAAATTGTTGAACAACGTTCAGCTTTTGACCAAAATTCTCAAGAATTTTTATTAAATTACCAAACACAACAGGAAGAATTACAGGATAAGCTTGTAGAAGCTCAACAAAAGCTGAAATCAGTGGAAGTTGATTATGATTTACGAGTGAAAATTTCTCAAGTTTGCTCTGAGTTAGATGTGGATGGTTTACGGGGAGATATTGTAACTAACCGTGCAGCAAAAGCTTTAGCTGCTTTTGAGGGTAAGACAGAAGTGACGGTGGAAGATATTGGTCGTGTGATTACAATGTGTTTACGACATCGACTACGAAAAGATCCATTGGAAAGTATTGATTCGGGTGATAAGGTAAAGAAGGTTTTTAATCGAGTCTTTGGATTAGCAGAGGTAGAAGGATAATTTAAGAATTAATCTTCGTTAATTGTAGTTGAATTTTTTAGGGAGAAGCAGATTGATAAAAGCGATTTTTTTGAGGTGAAAAATTAGCTATTTAACAATTATGAAAAACTTGTATCAGTGCTTCTCCTATTTTGATTAAATTATGGGTAATTTTTCCGATAATTAAAAATACTAAATCTTTTGATAGAGCGATTAGCAGTTATATAGAATCCTGGTAATTAGTCACTGTATTCGTCATTACGACTGGAACGGAGTGGAAGGAAGCAATCTCATGTGGGGCAAGATTGCTTCTCTTCGGTTGTAATGAGAACTGTTTAACCGGATTTCATATTAGCCTTCAGCATAGTCCTGCTGACAAAACGAAAATTTAGTTGTTAAAATATGGCTATGGCTATTAATGCTTTTTATAGCCATTTACTGACAGCAACTTCGCAGTAAATGGCTATAAAAATTGGTTTTTAAACTGACGGGAAAACAAGCTAAATATGAGCTATTACCTATTAGTAGAACCAAAACAAATTAATAAAAAAATCAGCGATCGCGTCAATTATGCCATTATAAAAGGAATAGAAATTTGACATGAAGACCACCCGCAAACCGTGCAAGAATGGTTGACATTACTTCAGCTTTGAACTCAGAGTATTATTTCTCAAATGTCTCAGGTTTTTCAAGCAATTATATCTCAAATTGCTACCTTACATATTCCAGGTGCAAAACCTATTTCTCAAAATTCTGTCAAAAATTTTTATACAGGAGAAGCTAATGGATTATTGATAGGAACTGGTATATTCATATTTGTTGTTGTAATTTATATCTTTATCCCCCAATATAAATTTTTGGATAACTTCTCGTCCTCCAATAGATAAACAAATAGATTACACAGCTTTGGAAAACTTCTTGTCATCTGATAAATTTAAAGAAGCAGACGAAGAAACACTAAGAATATTACTTTCATTAGTAGGGCGAGAAAAACAGTATCGATTTGATTGAGAAGATATCAAAAATATCCCCTGTAAAGACTTAAATAAAATTAATCAATTGTGGATTAACTATAGTAACGGCAAATTTGGATTTAGCATTCAAAAACAGATTTGGATAGAATTAGGAGGTAAACCAGGGATTTTTGATGTCGCGTTGGCGGAGCCTAGCGGCAGCTACATCGCTGACATTTTTATCAAGCAAGTGGGGTGGGGTGATAAGGATAATAGATATAAAAATATTCCATATAAAATTTCAGCCCCTTACGGACATCTACCTTTTAAAGCTACTACTCATGTTCGGAATTTTGGCGTTCCTTATATAGCGGAAAAACTGACAAAATGTAATATTTGATAAGAGCTTATATATTTTATCCGATTCCCTACAAACAGCAAATTTACGATAAGAATCAAAATTCTAAAATTGGAAAAGTTAATTATTGGATTAGATCCAGGTCTAGCAGTATTAGGATTTGGGTTAATTAAGTGTATTTATAATTCAAAAACAGACAAGATAGACTCTACTTCTCTGGTTGATTTTGGGGTGATTAAAACTACAAAAAAACAAGAAATGGGCGAGCGTTTAATCACAATTTATGAAGATTTACATACGATATTTAATACCTTTAAGCCAGACTTAGCAGCAACAGAGAAACTATTTTTTTATCGCATGAGCAGTACAATTTTAGTTGCTCAAGCTAGAGGAATTTTAATGTTAGTATTGGCTCAACATGGAATTCCATTAATAGAGTTTACACCTGCACAAATTAAAAAAGCACTAACAAGTTATGGCAATGCAGATAAGTCTGATGTGCAACAAGCAGTAGCAAGAGAATTAGATTTAGATGAGATTCCTAAACCAGATGATGCTGCTGATGCTTTAGCAATTGCTTTGGCCGCAAGTTGGTTGAGTTAAATTTAGACTTCTGCAACTTAGGGTTTGGTTAATAAATCTTTTAGTAGGGCTAGGAAACAGGAGACATGAGACAGGAGACAGGAGACAGGAGAAATGGGAATTATAGAGGAGGTAGTCGGAAAAATTGTCCCCAGATTGTTCTGCCATAATCGTCCCAAAATACTAGCTTTATGCAGCTCTTTGGGCTGAAAAGCTGGCATTTTTTTAGACAAAAAAATGCTAAAACCAATATCAGTCAATGCTTTGATATTTAATCAGCAAGCCCTACTTAACTCTAATGTTAAGTAGGTGAGCTTAACGAAGTCAGAAGTCAGAAGTCAGAAGTCAGAAGTTATTTTTATAACGGGGATTTGAGCAACTCTACAAAAATATTTCCCCTTAAAAGGCTGGGTTTTAGACCCATATTATTTTAATAAAAAATAGAAATAGTGATCTTTAATACATAATTATATTCTTATTTGTATTACCAATAGTCAGTATTATTCAGTCAAAAGTTTCAACAATATTAACATTGGCTGCGCATTTTATATAAATGTGAGGTAAAGTAAATAAATGTAAAGAAATATGAGATTTTTCTGAACCCTTTTTTAATACAAGCATTTACTGTCCACTTTTGAGTTTAAAACTAAAGATAAGATGAAAAAAAACTTTTTAAAAAAAATTTGTTTATTAATTACAGCAGTTTTCGCGACATTATCAATTTTTGCTCTAACTCCTGGAGTTGCCAATGCTTATGATAATCCTCAGTTACTCCCCGAAGAGCAAACACCAATTATTGACTTAGCAAGAACTTTAACGGACATTCAAGAAGATATATTAGCCAAAGATTTAGAGCAATTTGAAACTGAAACTGGCTGGAAATTGAGGGTTTTGACTCAATTTGACCGTACTCCTGGTAGAGCGGTTAAAGATTTTTGGGAACTTGATAATAAAAGTGTTTTGTTAGTAGCGGACTCCCGTGGTGGTAATATTCTGAACTTTAATGTGGGTCGCGCTCTCTATGAATTTCTACCTCGGACATTTTGGGTAGAGTTACAAACTCGCTACGGTAATCAATTTTTTGTGCGAGACCAAGGTGAAGACCAATCTATTATCCAATCATTAGAATCTATCAAAACTTGTTTACGTCAAGGTGGTTGTAACGTTGTCCCTGGTTTACCAAGAGAGCAATGGATTTTAACTTTAATTACATCAGCTCTTGGTGGAGTAATTTGTGGTTTTGCAGCTCAACCCCGGAAACCGGATCAAGCTTTTTCTTGGCAGTGGGCGTTAATATTTTCTCCATTGTGGGGAATTTTGTTTATTGCTTTTGGGATTGGTCCAGTAGTGACGAGAACTTCAGATTGGTTGCCATTGACTCGTAATGTTGCAGCTTTTCTGATTGGTGCTTTGGTTGCTTATTTGACTCCTTTTCTCAGTCAATCTTCTGCTTCTGAAACGTGAGAAGAAGGAAGAAAGAAGAAGGAAGAAGGAAGAATAAAGAAAGACTGAAATTGGAAAAAGTGGAAGGGATTTAAACCTCAACCAATTGTAAAAACCGCGAGTTATTATGGGTTATTAAACCCAAAAGAAAAGGATAAATTTATAAAATATAAGTGGAAAAAACTAAGAGTTAGGGATGTTTTATTTGTGTAAGTATCTCTAGCTCTTTTTTATTGTCTGAAGTTAGTAGAAAGACGAGGGAAGAAGGCTTTAGTTATCTAGGACAGAAGAAAAAATTTTGTGTTGTCTGAGTTTTAAGCTTTTGATATTTCCACGCCTTTTCCTTCGACTGCTATAGTTTTCAGCTACATTTATAGGGGCAAACTTTTACAAAATATTCTGGATAGTTAGTTATCGTATTATTCAGGAGAAAAGAGAAATAAGAAAGGAAGAATAAGAGTGGGAATTATCTGGGGATATACCGACATTTTTTGTCTGGGTTGAATGGAAGTAGAGAGTGGGATAATGGTATAACTAGATTTCAGATAAAATAGAGATAGGAGAGAAGGGCGATCGCTATTTTTAAGTTGAAAAAGAATAATTATTTTTATCTGTATTGCTAAAATAGAGAGAAGCGATCGCTAGTTTGAAGTTGAGTAAGAAGATATTATTTTTATCTCTACAAAATTACTATGGAAAAAATTAATCACACTTCAAAATAAACTCAAAGAATTAAGTAGTGATGAGTTCCAAAAATTGGCTGATGTTTACCTTTATAAAAAAATTGAACAGGTTAAGTTGCTTAAATCATTAGGGTCTGTATCGGGAACTAAAAAAAATCAGAAAATGAACTCCAGTTGGCACTTGAGAGTAAAAATTTAATTGCTAAAATAGACAGAATAGAGAGAAGCGATCGCTACTTTCAAGTTGAGGAAGAAGATATTATTTTCATCTCTATAGAATTACTATGTCAAAAATTAATGAAATTCAAAATAAACTCAAAGAATTAAGTGGTGGTGAGTTTCAAAAATTTGCTGATGTTTACCTTCAAAAAAAATTGTACAGGTCGAGTAAATTAAATCATTAAGGTCTGTATCGGGAACTAAAAAAAATCAGAAAATGAACTCCAGTTGGCACTTGAGAGTAAAAATTTAATTGCTAAAATAGACAGAATAGAGAGAAGCGATCGCTACTTTCAAGTTGAGAAAGAATAATTATTTTTATCTGTATTGCTAAAATAGAGAGAATAGAGAGAAGCGATCGCTACTTTCAAGTGTGTGAATAAGATATTATTTTTATCTCTATAAAATTACTATTGAAAAAATTAATCACACTTCAAAATAAACTCAAATAATTAAGTAGTGGTGAGTTTCAAAAAATTGCTGATGTTTACCTTCAAAAAAGATTGAACAAGTTAAGTAAATTAAATCATTAGGGTCTGTATCGGGAAGTAAAAAAATAAGAAAAGGAAGTCCATATATTACTTTTTGACACTTGAGAGTAAAAATTTAATTGCTAAAATAGAGAGAATAGAGAGAGGCGATCGCTACTTTTAGGTTGACAAATAATATATTATTTTTATCTGTATAGAATTACTATGTCAAAAATTAATGAGATTCAAAATAAACTTAAAGAATTAGACGGTGGTACATTCCAAAAACTTGCTGATGCTTACCTTAATAAAAAAATTAAACAGCTTCACCAAATTAAATCATTAGGGTCTGTAATTGGAGCTGATAAATCAATAAAAGGAACTCCAGATACTTTAATTATTCTGGAAAATGGAAAGTATATTTTGGGAGAGCATACAACACAGCAAGAGAGGGTCTGTGGAAAATTTAAGAAAGACCTCCGCAAATGTTTTGATGAAGAAAAGACTGGAATACCAATAACAGAAATAGAAAAGATTATTTTATGTCATAATTCTACTCTGACTACAAAAGAAGAAAAGTCTCTGAAAAAGGAATGTCAGAAGTATGGAGTTGAGCTTGATATATTTGATATTGACTCTATTTCTTTTGACCTTTATCAAAATTATCCTGGTATTACTAAAGATTTTCTTGGAGTTGAGGTAGATACTGGTCAAATAGTTGATATTGATGATTTTATTACTACTTATAATAAAAGAAAAATTGTTGCTCCTCTAGATACAAAGTTTTACTTTCGAGAAGACGAAATAGAGCAAATATTACAACTACTTGAGGAAAATAATCTAGTTATAGTTTCTGGTAAAGCAGGAGTAGGTAAATCTCGACTTGTTTTAGAGTGTTGTAGAAAATTTGTAGAGAAATATTCTGAGTACGAAGTTAAATGTATTTTTAATAAAGGAGTCGATCTTTATAAGGATATCGGTGTTTATTTCTCAGATGAGGGAAGTTATCTAATTTTTGTAGATGATGCTAACCGAGTCAAAGAATTTAAGCATTTTATTAATTTTATTCTGGATAAACGTGAAAATCAGCAAATTAAAATAATAGCTACAGTTCGTGACTATGCAGTTGAAAAAATTAAAGAAGTAGCGCGTTCTTATGATAATAATTTAGAGCTAGTAAAAATTGACTCATTAACAGATAAGCAAATTGAGCAACTCGTTAAAGAAGAATACAAAATTCAGAATCAATTATACATAGAAAGAATTGTTGATATAGCTCAAGGTAATCCTCGCCTGGCAATAATGACTGCTTTGGTCGTAGAGCGAGAAAAAACCATTGAAAGTATCAACAATGTATCTGATGTTTATGATGAATATTATTATTCAATCACAGAAGATATTACAGGTTTTAAGGATGAAAGTTTATTAAAAGTTGCTGGTATAGTTGCTTTTTTCCAAGTGGTAGATTGCTCTAACGATGAAATGATGGAAAAGATTCAAACAACATTTAATATTGACAGGGAAATTTTCTGGAAAGCAGTCTGTAAATTATATGAATTTGAGTTGGTAGATATATATGAAAATGAGGTTGCTAGAATATCTGACCAAGTTCTAGCGACATATCTGTTTTATCTTACTTTTTTCAAGGATAAATTGTTGAAGTTTTCCGTTCTCTTAGATAATTTCTTTCCTCAGTTTCAATATAATTTTGTTGATGGTCTTAATCCTGTTTTCAATGCTTTTGATAGTGAGGAGATTATCAAAATACTTAGTCCAGATGTAGACAGAGTTTGGAAAATTTATGAGGATGCAAGAGATGAGAAAAGTTTAATTCAACTGATGAAACTTTTTTGGTTTTTTAAACAGACAGAAATTCTCATCTATGCTAAAGATTTGATTGACAAAATGGAAGTCGAGTCAGTAGATATTTCAACCTTAGACATTCCGTCTAATTCTAATATTCAAATTCCACAAGATTCTATTCTTAACTTACTTAGTTTATTTGGTAATTCTGATGAACAAAATTCCCAAAAAATTGCAATAGATTTGCTGTTTAGATATCTGACAAAAAAACCACAGGAACTACCACAGGTCTTTTGCCTTCTTATTGAGGTATTTGGATTTGAACTTGATTCCTACATAACAAAATTTATTATCCAGTCTACAATTATTGATAAGCTACTAAAAGAAGTAAATGAAGGAAAAAACGAATTATTTGTCAAACTATTTTTTGGTGTAGCTGAAAAATACCTCTATCTTCAATTTAATGCTTCTCAGATGAAAAAGAAAGAGTTTAAACTCTATCAATTTTCTCCACCAACTACACCAGAATTACTTGATTTGAGAAATAAAATTTGGCAGGGAATATTTCAGCTCTATCAGATTGATATTTTTGAGAAAGAGGTAATCAATATAATTCATCAATATAGTAAATCATATTCTAAGTTTCCTGTCGGTGAAATTATTAAGCAGGACGCTGTAGAAGTGCTTGACTTTATTGAAACTCAGTTAAATCCTAAAGATTATTATCATTGTCTTATTGTTCAGAAATATTTGGATTTTCTAGAGTCTCGTAAAATTGAATTTAATAATGAAATAAGAGAACGATTTCTCAATGGAACTTATGAGGTGTATAGGATACTTTCAGATAATTGGAATGAGAGAAACAACTGCTATTTAGACGGGAAAGAATACAAGCAATTTAAGCAAAATCAAATCAAAGAATATTTTGCCAATTACGATTTTAAGGATTATCAGGATTTCTTTGCTAAATGCCATGAGATAAAAGCTGTAACAAAAGAGAAAAACCATTACTATTCTGAATTTCCCAGTGGTAGAATAGCAGAACTTATTTTTCTCTCCTGCGAAAATTCAGAGCTTTATTTAGATGTACTGAAATATTATCTCAATTTTGGCGATCCATTTCAACTTAATTATTTTCTATTAATTGAGAAATTAATTAAAATTTCTGGAGTTGAAAAAGCTTTTGAATTGCTCAATCAATTTGATTTTGCTTCAAAAAGAAAATGGTTATTTGGATTTTACAACTTACTACCTGAAGATAAAATTACATCCGATTATTTGGAGAAACTCTATAACTTATATAGAGAAAGCAAACTTGATGAAATACCAGAAAGATTTGATTTTCTTCTCAAATATCGTGACTTAGATAAAAATGTTGTTGCTCAGGTAACAGAAATTATTCTGAGTCAAATTAATGAACAGACAAATTTTCCCGATCCTTTCTATTTTTTATTTAATCCTTACACTCAGGTCAATCATATTTTAATTGAGTTATTCAAAGAAAAACTTTATCTGCTAAAACAAGCATATTTATCAAGTCAAAAAATAAAGGGATACTCATCTAACTCTGAAGATATATTTATTCGCATTCTTGATGCTGACCAATATTTCATAATTGAATATATTGACTGGGTATACGATGAGGAAAGAAAGTTCTCAAACTTCCGAGATGATTTAAACTATACATTTCTTTGGAAACATGAAAATTACCAGGAATTAATCACTCAAGTAGTTGAGCATATTTATCAGAGAGAAAAGGAATTATCTAACTCTGGATTTAGAAATACTATTCTGGAAAGAATATTTGTTTTGGAAGTAACAGAAGAAGAGAAAGTTGTTTTTGAGGATAGACAAAATCAACTGCTAAAAAGTGTGATTGAAAATAGATATACAGATATTGATTTGCTGCAATTATTGTTTAGCGTAACTACAACATTTCCATACGAAAGACGTTATCAATTTATCGATCTATTTTGTCAGTACAATCAAAATTTTGAATATTTTAAGAAACTTCCCATAGAACCTTATGTTAAGAATCATAAGGAACTTTCCTCAGAAGATTATATTTTGAGTAGCTCTAAGAATATTGAAGCAACACATAAAATCGTAGAGTATCTTGAATCACTACTGCCAATTTTTAATACAATAGACCTTCTGGAACACAAGCAATATCTAGAAAAAGAAATTAAGTATTTTGAGAAGTGGATTGAAGATGAAAAAAAGCGTAATTTTATAGAAGACTAATATCATATTCCCCCGGAGGGGGAGCTACACTAACGGACGAGTCAATTATAAATAAAATTTAAGAACTGACAGTACCAAATAAATACTGAAATTATCTTTACTTTTGTTCTTTTCGCTCAATCAAGAATTATTTTTTAAATGAAAATCTCCACAACTTCACCCCAGAGAATATATCAATCTTCTTCTTTAGTAATTTTAATAACATAAGGATAATATTTATTTCTTTGGTAAGAACCTACCCATATTTCATAAGTACCTGAAAACCATTGACCCATAATTCCAGGATTTTTTCCTTCAAAGTCATCATTACACCAACTACCCCCAGGACCTCTAATTACTAAAGTTGTATCTTCACTACTTTTAACTTCAAGTTTCAGGGATTGAAAAAAACCATTTAAAATTAATCTATGATCTGGTTTTCGATCAATAAAACCTACGCAAGGTCCAGTTACCGTGTCATTTCTGCCTGTTGTTTCTTTTGCAGATACAGGACCTCCACTTAATCCTCTAATAATCATTCGGTTTTGAGGAGATTTTGGATACAGATTTACATCTTCAAATATAGGTGTCAATTGTAAATCTTGGGATAAAACAGGACTGATTTTCTGTATCCCAGCTAATGAAAATAATACTACTAAAAATAATATTGTTTTTCTTCGTTTATTTTTATTCATTTAGAGTGCTGTTTTCGGATAAAGAAATTCAGGCGTTGCTGAATTAGTGTATGATGTTAATTTTAATTACTTAGGAGTCAGAAGTCAGGTAAGGTCTCCGCAGGATTAGCGACCTACAGGAGTCAGGAGAAAGAAAAGTACTTTTCAGTCAATTAACTAAAGACAATATCTAATTTTGCCATCTTTATAATGACTCTTAATTTACCTAAATTACTTATTTTATACCTGAAATCACCAACGTCAGAAATTAAAAAATTATTGGGGGAACTTGAAGCAAACATTTTTCTAGTTTACTTTAATTTTTAAATTCCCCCATGTTGTTTGCAGTATCTGAAACTATTGAAGTTTAAGACTTTTTGCCCACAATTTCTGCTTTGATACCTTGAATTTTATCTAATAATTCTTGCCGATTAGATTTCCGCAGCAAATAACGGTAAACAAACCATACTGAATATCCCATACCTATCAACTCAAAGCTAATTGATAAAGTAGTAATTCCTTCTAAAACTTCTAGGAAACCAAGAATTAATCTGAAGATTAATATGATTAAGATCAGCGAACCAATTACTTTAAGCTGACGTTGATATGTTTGATAGAATTGACTAATGTAATCAGGAAAATAAGCAAAAGTATCGATCAATTTTTCTTTAATCTTTTGTAGTCGTTCGCTACCAACGGTTTCATTAGTTGTTGTGTCTACAGGTTGTTGGTCATCCAAGGTTGAAGTTTCAACTTGAGCAGCAACTTGTTGTTCTACAGTTTGCGGTTTTGTAGTAAGAGTTGTTTCTGTTGATGCTTGCTTTTCTACAGCAGGTTTTACCGTTTTAGTTTCTCCAGTTGGAGTTGTGGGAACTGTAGGAGTTTCTGTTGATGCTTGCTTTTCTACAGCAGGTTTTACCGTTTTAGTTTCTCCAGTTGGAGTTGTGGGAACTGTAGGAGTTTCTGTTGATGCTTGCTTTTCTACAGCAGGTTTTACCGTTTTAGTTTCTCCAGTTGGAGTTGTGGGAACTGTAGGAGTTTCTGTTGGTTGCTTGTCTACAGTCGGTTTTACCGTAGTTGGAGTTGTGGGAACTTTGGGAGTTGCTGTTGCTTGCTTTTCTACAGCAGGTTTTACTGTTTTAGCTTCCCCACTCGGAGTTGCTGCTTGTGCCTTATCTATAGTTGGTTTAACAGTTTTAGTTTCACCTGCGGGAGTCGTAGTTGGTTTCTGTTTCTCTACAGTAGGTTCAACAACTTCAGACTTACCCGTTGGAGTTGTTGTTTGTGCTTTATCTATAGTTGGTTTAACAGTTTTAGTTTCACCAGCAAGAGGAACTGATGCTTTTATTTTCTGAGGTTGTTGTTTTGGTGCAACAGATGTTTTTGAAGTTGCTGTTTTTATTTCAGCAAACCCTTTATTACTATTAGCAGGAGCTTTTTCCTTTTTGCTTTCTTCAACCTCCTGACCTATAGATTTTTTGAAGCGTAATATATCAAAACCCCTTTGATGCAGGAGTAACCATGACTGAATTAGATCCGGTCCTTGCATGGCACCAGTTAAAGACGCCCTGAGCGATCGCATGACAATGCCTTTCTTAACTTTAATTGACTGAGTTACCTTTTTAATAATTTTTTGTGCATCACCCACTCGCAGAGGTGCATCAATATCAATTTCCTCAATAATAGAATTAATAGATTTCACAGCATCTTCTTTCTGCATTTGTTCAGTTGCTTCTGCATCTAATTCTACAGTGGGGGAGAAGAATAACTTACTCATTTCTACTGCATCTGTGAGGCGAGTCAAGCTAGGTCCAATTAAAGCTGCCAATTGTTCTAACCAAGGGCGATCGCTCTGTGGGTCTAGTTCATATCCTGCTTTTTGCCAGACAGGAATTAATCTATCCGTCAGTTCTCCTACTGGTAAATTATGTAAATATTGACTATTTATCCAATCCAACTTATCCCAGTCAAACTTACCTCCCGCTTTATTCACTCTCTCAAAAGTGAAGTTTTGAGCTGCTTCTGTCAGGGTAAATATTTCTTGGGTTGAGTCTGGAGGCGTCCACCCAAGCAAACACATATAATTTGCTAGTGCTTCCGGGATAAAACCTAATTCTTTAAAATCAGAAATTGAAGTTACGCCATCCCGTTTTGACAATTTGCGTCCTTCTTGATTAAGAATTAGAGGTGTATGAGCAAATTCTGGTACTTTTCCCTCTAGAGCTTCATAAAGTAATATTTGTTTAGCTGTATTAGCAATATGGTCTTCACCACGAATTACATGGGTAATTTCCATATCCATATCATCTACTACCACTGCCATATTGTAGAGGGGTTGTCCCACTGTCTTTACACTAGCAGCACGGGAGATGACCATATCTCCACCCAAGTCGCTGCCCTTCCAGGTTACTGTCCCTCTAACCAGGTCTTTCCAGTTAATTGTTCGGTCATCGTCAATTTTAAAACGAATTACTGGCTGTCTTCCTTCTGCTTCAAAAGCTGCTTGTTGTTTAGGTGTAAGGTCACGGTGGCGGTTGTCATAGCGGGGTGCTTCTTTTCTAGCTTTCTGAGCTTCCCGCATTTCCTCTAGTTCTGCTTCTGTACAATAGCAGCGATAGGCTAATCCTTTATCTAGTAATTTTTGAGTGGCTGCTTGGTATAATTCTAACCGTTGAGACTGGTAAAATGGTCCTTCTTCCCATTCTAATCCTAACCAGGCCAGTCCCTCCATAATATTTTCTGTATATTCTGGACGCGATCGCTCTATATCTGTATCTTCTATTCTGAGGATAAATTTTCCTTTCTGGTTTTGGGCAAATAACCAGTTAAATACAGCTGTTCTGGCTGTACCGATATGTAAATTTCCTGTTGGACTTGGGGCCAGACGAACTCTAACACTCATATCAATTTCTATTTTAGTTTTTTGTTTTTAGATTCTTTTCTACATCCTGGCTCAATCTGAGAAGATATCAATTTTACCAGAGTGATATTAAAATCTATAATTTTGATACTGATTTGATTCCCTACTTTTATCATAAAATATAGAGTTTCACCAAACAGCAGTTACTGTTCGTATGATGTTCAGTATATTCTGAGGTTTAAGTTGTCTCTCTACGGGACTGACGGGATTCGAACCCGCAACTTCCGCCGTGACAGGGCGGTGCTCTAACCAGTTGAACTACAGTCCCTTATTTTCAAGCCATGTACTATTATGGGGTTTTTCTTTTTATTTGTCAAGCATTTCTCTAAATTTTTTTTCTCTGTGTTGTTCTAAGAGCTGAAACCTGAGACTATAGTAAGGTTTTGATACTTAATCTTTTAACGGAATTGCCGAGGTCAGATATTAGGGCTGAAAAAGTAAATCTACTGATTACTGAATAGTTAAACAGGTAGTTTACCCTAAATATACTATGGCACTATAGTTTTTATTTTGCTGCTTGATATGGTTGGTCGGCAAGTTCTATAAATTTCCACATCACTAATGACTACTGAATAGTTAAACAGGTAGTTTACCCTAAATATACTATGGCACTATAGTTTTTATTTTGCTGCTTGATATGGTTGGTCGGCAAGTTCTATAAATTTCCACATCACTAATGACTACTGAATAGTTAAACAGGTAGTTTACCCTAAATATACTATGGCACTATAGTTTTTATTTTGCTGCTTGATATGGTTGGTCGGCAAGTTCTATAAATTTCCACATCACTAATGACTACTGAATAGTTAAACAGGTAGTCTACCCTAAATATACTATGGCACTATAGTTTTTATTTTGCTGCTTGATATGGTTGGTCAGTAAGTTCTATAAATTTCCACATCACTACTGACGATTAACTACCAGGGTCATTTCATTCTAGATTTTGACAATGAATTTATTGATTTTCAGACAGCGAAAGATAAATTTCCTAAAGCTGTAAATAACGTGGTTTCGTCAATACATAAAATGGCAAAGTTTAGAATGAAATAGCCCTGATTAACTACTGAATAGTTAAACAGGTAGTCTACCCTAAATATACTATGGCACTATAGTTTTTATTTTGCTGCTTGATATGGTTGGTCAGTAAGTTTTATAAATTTCCACATCACTACTGACTACTGGTACTTACACAAAATAAAGCCAGAAAATAGGATCAAATATAGATGGGCAGAGGCTTTTACGTCAAAAAGGCATAAATCCTGAATAACCAGGGGTTCTAGCCATTTTTAAGGCATCGACGTAATTTCCTTGTCTAGACTGAATTTGACGCATTTTTCCTACGATAAAATGTCTAAGTACCACTACTGAATAGTTAAACAGATAGTCTACCCTAAATATACTGTAGCACTATAGTTTTTATTTCGCCTACTGACTGCTAACTCAAAGATTAGTGCTAAATATCAAAATCTGAGTAATTTGTAGAGGGTTAAAATTATTATCGCTAACTAGGATGAGCGATCGCTGACCGTCTGCCAATTTTGGGCCAAAAGTTATACCTTCAATATTGTCTAAGACTATTTCTAGAGTGCTGAAATCTAAGAGTAATTTTTTTTGCACTGGAGAAATATCAGTAATTTGATTATTTAAACCATCAATTTTTTGAATATTATCTGCATCTGATAAATCTATTTGGAAAAGTTTAATTACATTTCCTGTTCCTAGGGAAAAAGACCGTTCTAAACTTAAAAGATGAGTATCATCTAACGCAAGTAAATCGACTAAACCATTGGTACTAAAACCACCTAGATTATTAGAATTAGTAGCAATAGGTTCTGTGATGTATAGAAATTCTGTTTCTGGCTGACCTTTAGCTAAATCATACCGTATAATTCGACAGTAGCTACCCATACTAAAAGTTGGTTCTTCGCCATCTTGAACTAAAGCATTTTCTGTAGCGGTGAAGAGATATTTTTGACTAGGAGCAATAGTTAAACTTTCAAGAGCCAGATTATTTCTAACTCCATTGTTTGTTTCTACGAGAAATTTTTCAGGGATTGGCAAATTTTGTAGTTGTTTACCTGTGAGAGAAAATTCTCTAATAAATGGTTGTATTTGACGTTTCCTATCTCCTTCAGAAGCAACCAATAAAGTCTTTCCTGTAAAAGTCATTCCTTCTGGGTCAATACTCAAAGCGGGAAATGGTTTACCTGTTTCATTCAATAAAGTTGTGACATCTGTAAAAGTTACAGTTTCCTCTAAAATTTTATCTTGCTCTAGGTCAATTTTCAGAGTATAAAATCGAGCTGGTGCTTTGCTACTACGGTCATCAGAAATTGCGTAAAAAATTTGTTTTTCTGGATTGTAAGTTATGGCAGAAAGCCCACCAACTTCTGTATTTTTAAATTTTAATTTTGTGGGAAAGTTTACCTCTCCTAAAAAAGTAATTTTAGGAATAGTTGCTTGAGTTACTGAATTAATTATTTTGCCTGTAATCGCAGCAACAATCAAACAAGTAATTAAGGTGATAATTAGGTATTTATAAGTTCTATGTTTAAAGATATTCATATATCAAAGTCTGATAGGGAACAGGGAACAGGGAAAGAAAAACAGGGTGCATCTCAATTTTGAATAAAGCCAAAAATTTATCGCTTTTAGGCAACAGCTCATCTGGCAACAGGTAACAGGGAATATATAGGAAAAAATGGCGTTGGTTAATCAAGCTATGAAACCTAAATTTTGCTAAATATAAAATGCTTTTCAGTTAATAGTTTGGCAATTGCCATTAAAGCACAATCATAGCCAAAATCACCAATGCCGAAAAAAGTATTTTTGCAAATATGATATCCACCCGAAAAACATAATAAAAAACAGGGAAAAAGTTGAATTTTTATAATTTATGGAACGTAAGCATTCAGCTATTAGCTGTCAGCTATCAACAATAATAACTTACCTTTAAGGAAGGAGTTTAAATGAATATAGAATTTAAAAATTTTGTCATAAGATTTAACTCTGACTAGATTAATACAGGGCATTGCTGAATTAAGGTATGAAAGTAGGTTTATAGGGAACAGGGAACACTTAACTGGGAACAGGGAAAAGTTAATATTAACAAGTAGTTCAAACCATCCAAAATAAAAAATCCCAAATACAAAATTATCAAATCATACCCAGAATCAGCAACGCCTAATACAGCTTTGAAACTACAGCAAAAGCAATAGCTGATAGCTAATAGCTGACGGCTGAATGCTTACTATGGAACTTACCATTTTTTTATTGTACGAATAAATCACAAATTAAGATGTAACGAACTTTTTTGAATTTGGTATTATTTTCTATTGATATAGATAACATAATACTTTCTCACTTTCCTTCTTCTTAATTATGAATAATTGCTTCTTCTTTCTTCCTTCTTACCGAATCATTAAGGTAAAAATCCTCTCCTTTAAAAGATAAACAAGCGGTCGATCTTCGGAGCTTCCCGTAGGGTGGGATGGCGAGGAGACCTCGCCATATCCAATCGACCAAGAGAGAAAAAATTTTCATGATTAGTCAATCCTCTTCTTTTCAAGGAGAGGTAATAATTAATAATTGTTGAACTCTTCCTTCTTCCTTCTTCCTTTTTCCTTCTGAAGACTTTACCTTGTCTATCCGACGGTTCCTATATCTAACTCCTGACTCGGTCCTCCTGACTCGGTTCTCCTGACTCCTTCTTCTAAAAATTTTAACAACCATTCTTTAATATAATAAGTAGCATAACAATCGTCTTGATTATAAATAATAATTGCATCTAAAAAAGAGCGATCGCCAGTTTTCAACCATTCTTCATACCAACAGACAGATTGAGCGCCATTAGCTTCGGGATTCCGCCATTCAAAACCTAACCAACGAGCAATATTTTTGAGGGAATAACTTTCTACAGGCAATATAACAGTTTGAGTAACAACTTTATGAATATCCACAAATCTTTTCAACAATGGTTTCCACAGATAATCTGGAGTGTTATAAAGTTTAGCTAATTTTTTGACAGTTTGAATTTCATATTCACAGAAGTGATAAATTGGAGCTATAGGATATTTCCAAACTAAGTTTAAAAATTGATACCAAATAAATTCTTCATCTAAGGGATTTTCGGCTAAATTAACATAGAATTTTTCTGTATTTGTGCGTTTATAAACTACTAAGACACCATGTAAATAATCTAGATTAATGTCTGGTTGAGCTTCAATATCAAAATATATTTCTACAGGAGCATTGACTAGCCTAGTTAATTTGTAATAATTAATTGGTAAAGTTTTACTATCTATTTCTTCGGTCAACTTTTCATTTCTAATAATTACTTGATTTTCCCAGACAGATTGAGCTTGCTGCACAACTTGTGTACCGACTCCATCAGCAAATTCAGGATAAACTTCTAAGTCATTAGGATTAGCAGAACTTAGGGATTCTAAAGTTGTCAAATCGAGACTTTTCAACACAGCATAACGATTAGGAGTAACCCCAGGCAAAAGAGATAAATGTTTTTGAGTTTCAGCAACAGTATGACAACTACTATACCAAGTACAAATACTACATTTTTGCCGTGTCATAAATACTTCTGGTTCTAAGCGATTTTGCAACATTGAAATTAACTCAGAAATAGTTTCCTGCATTTGCTCAATTCGCTTTTCTAAATTAACCTTATATAACCCTTTCTTTCGGAGAATCAACCAAGCAGTTTCTGGCCAAACTTCTTGAATACTTGCTAATATTTGAGCGTGGAAAGTAGCAACTATTTGATATTCTAATTTCGGACGTTTGCTTAACTTAATATCTGTGGGAATATAAACCCAATCACCAAACCGAGAATATCCAGGCTGTTTAATCAATAAAGCTGGATGACTGACCAAATTAATAGTCTGATTTTGTGAGAATGAGTTGCTTGAAGATTGCTGAATAATTAATATTCCCTGATAAATAACATCAATACCTGCTGCCATTAATACTTCTGTAGCTTTTCCTCCTGCAATTAAATCTCCACGAGGATAATCAGGCTTTTGATAAATATAATTCTTGATAATGCTCGACCTAAATTCCGAACTATCCTTAATTAATTTCAGCAGAAAATCATTAGGAGAATCTTGTTGCGTAAAATCTCCATAGGTATCTAAAAATACTTTTCTAGAACAACGTTGATAAGAAAGTAGCTGAGAGTCAGTTATAAACATTAATTATTTAGTTAGTGAGTCAACCACTTTGCGGAAGTTAAAAATCCAAAATAGCACAACTATATATATATAGTTAGTCTAGTCCACTTGTTGAATTGAGATAAAATCGAGATATAAAGACCAAACATTTCTGATTATTCCACAGTGAAATATAGACAAAATTCACTGCAACAATAACTATAAAAATGTCAAAAAAGCTACGCCAGCCATCTCCAACTAATCGCCTGACGGTACTTTATATTGCCGGGCTCAGCGTAATAGCCGGATTATTTATATTTGAACAATTTTTAGTAGAAAGATCCCTAAAATATCAGTTTACCAGTTCTCGGGTAATTAACATCGCAGGTCGTCAACGAATGCTGAGTCAAAAACTTAGCAAAGCAGCATTAGCTATCCAGTCTAGCTCCAACTCAAAAGTCAGAAAACAACGTCAACAGGAACTCGAAAATGTTGTCCAGTTGTTCCAAACCTCCCATGAGGGACTACAAAAAGGTGATTCAGACTTAGGATTACCCAGTAATAATAGTCCCACGGTAAAACAAATGTTTGCGGAGATGGACGAATATTATCAAGCAATAGTTAAAGCTGCTCGGGGTTTGCTAGTAATCATTAACTCACAGTCACCACAAGCAAATACTAGCCCTTTTGTAGAAACCATTCTCAAAAATGAGGCCCTTTTTCTTCCACGGATGAATCATATCATGTCCGGTAGCATCGTTTGTGTATAATAGAGGAGGAAGAAAAATAATTGCCCGGAGCGATATTGCTACGCAACGCTACCGCGATCGCTACTCTTCAAGCACTTGACAAATCATCAGTAGGCCACCANTTCTTTCTAGTTCATCTATACTTAGGTGTTCTTGGATACTTAAGCGTCTTGGCATAATGGCGATCGCTCCTGGGAATTATTTTTCTCCTCTTCAATTATACACAAACGATGCTACCGGACATGATATGACAGAAGATTACTTTCAGCCATTTTTTGCCAGCGTAATTCCCATCCGCGTCGGTTTTTTGAACAGAGCAACAACCAGGCAACTCCTTGCCAACCGTAACCCAGACTTCCTGCTCACCTACGAACCAGAAGCAATGGACCGCATCTACGACCTCACATTCGGACAACCCTACCTAGTACAACTACTAGGATTTTTACTCGTCCGTCGCTACAACGAGCAAACCTTTGAGCAGGGAAGACCACGAGAGTCAGTTTTTACCGTTGCAGATGTGGAAGCTATTATTCGTCAAAATGAACTATTCCAGAATGGGCGTTATTATTTCACAGGAGTTTGGGGTCAAGCGGCTCAAGATGCACCGGGACAGCAAAATATTCTTAGAGGTTTAGCTGACTATCCAGAAGGTTGTAGTCGTGCCACTATCTAGGAAATTACAGGTTTAGAAGAAAGTAAATTAAATAATGCTCTTGAAACTCTTGCTCGCCACGATGTCATTATCGAAACCGAGGGAAACTTGCGGTTTGCAGTGGAACTATTTCGGCGTTGGGTAGAGAATCAGGAGTCAGGAGGACTGAGTCAGGAGTCAGGAGTTGAGAGTCGGGAGTCGGGAGAATAGAAAGCAGGAAGAATCAGGAGATTTGCTCTGTGTAAGAGGATAGGTTTTTTGATAATTGATAATGGATAGTTGATAATTACCTCTGGTTAAAACCGCTACGGAATTGAATATAAGGAAATATCCTAGCACTTTTTTTCCCCTTAAAAGGGAAGTCTTTAAACCAGAATTATGTAATTATTAATTATTAATTATTAATTATTAAAGTCCCGTGTAATTATTTTGTCAAGAACAAAAATAGTGGGAGAATCTTGCTCCCTTGGATGTAGGGTTTGCTCAGTTACGCTACCGCTAACACACCCTACCAATAGCTTTTCCTTCTTCCTTCTTCCTTCTTTCTTCTGCAACCTAAAAATCTAAGCGATCGCTCCGCCAATATGCTCTAACTAATTTAATTTCATTATAATTATAACGTTCTTGTAAATATTCATAAATAGGTTTCAATGCTCCATCTCCTACTTCTTCTATTGCAGCAATAATTTTTTCCTGATGTTTGGGTGTTACTAATTTATCAATATCTACTGGTTGCTCTTTTTCTATTAATTCAGCTAAATGACCAGTAACAGTGCCAGAACTAATTCCTCTTTGATTAGCAATAGCATCAATACTTAATCCTTGTTTATGCAATTCTAATGTTTCTATTTGAGTAAAAGAAGGAAAATTATCTACAACTTTTGCTAGCTCTCGGATAGGTTCTGAATTAGTAGATAAACCATTCTCTGCACAATAATTTCTAATCGCTTGAATAAACTTTTTGCCATACTTATCTTGTTTGCGACTACCTACTCCAGAAATATCCATAAATTCATCCAAAGTTTGAGGTCGTTTCTGTGCCATTTGTTGTAATGTTGTATCTGGAAATACCACATAAGGAGCTACCATTTGTTCATCAGCAATTCGTTTCCGTAATGCCCGCAATTCTTCAAATAATCGTTGTTCATCTGCAGCTAAAGAAGTAGTAGTTTTTTCGATTTTACGTTTCTTTTCTATCGCAATTTCTACCTTTTTTCTTCGCCCCATTACATCCCAACTATTTTGATTAAGTTTCAACACTGAATAACCATCAGTTGTTTCATCCATTAAACCTTGATGTAAGAGAGATTTTGCTAAATGTTTCCATTCATCAACACTTCTATCTTTACCAATAGCATAAGTAGAAAGTTGGTCATGTTTTTTATCTAAAACTCTCTGACTTTTAGAACCTCTTAAAACATCAATAATATGATTCATACCAAACCGTTCTTTAGTTCTCGCCACACAGGACAAAAACTTCATTGCTTCAATAGTCCAATCTTCTATTGGCTTAGGATATTTACAATTATCACAATTTCCACAATTTTCGGGCAAATCTTCACCAAAATAGCCTAATAAAATTCGGTGGCGACAATCAGTAGCATCAGCATAATCAAGAATTCTCCTTAACTGTTGATAACCAATTCTTTGTTCTTGTTCATCAAGTTTTTGAGCGATTAAATATTCAATACTTTTTTTATCGCCATAACTAAAAAATAGAGTACATTTAGCAGGTTCACCATCTCGACCAGCTCTCCCAGTTTCCTGATAATAACTCTCAATATTTTTAGGTAGATCGTAATGAATTACAAATCTAACATCTGGCTTATTAATACCCATACCAAAAGCCACAGTTGCCACAATTACATCAATATCATCTCGGATAAATTTAGTTTGATTAATAGCTCTTTCCTCATCATCCATTCCAGCATGATAAGGTAATGCAGATACATGATTTTGTCGTAATTTATGAGCAATTTCATCAACTTTTTTTCGACTATTACAATAGACTATTCCAGAACCACCAAGTTTTCTAATTATTTGCAATGTTTCAGCAAAAGTATTTTTAGCATTAGTTTTTTGACGGACTTCATAATATAAATTTGAACGGAAAAAACTAGCAATATGAATATAAGGTTGTTGTAAATTTAATTGAGCAATAATATCTCCCCGGACTCGTTTTGTCGCCGTAGCAGTTAAAGCCATCATCGGCACATCTGGATAACTTTCTCGTAACATTTGTAACTGTCGATATTCTGGGCGAAAATCGTGACCCCATTCTGAAACACAGTGAGCTTCATCTATGGCAAAATTAGAGATACCTTGTTGAGCATTAATTAACTCTAAAAATGGTAAAAATCTCTCTGACAATAATCTCTCTGGAGCAACATATAAAAGTTTGATTTTGCCCTGCATAATATCTGTTTCTCGTTTTCGAGTTTCTGTCAGTCCAAGACTGCTATTTAAAAATGTCGCAGCAATACCATTATCTTGTAAACTTGCTACTTGGTCTTGCATCAAAGAAATGAGAGGAGATACTACTATTGTTAAGCCTGGTTTGAGTAATGCGGGTAATTGAAAACATAAAGATTTTCCCCCACCAGTAGGCATAACAATTAGCATATCTTTTTGTTGAAGTGCTGTTTCAATAATTTGTTTTTGCCCAGGGCGAAATGAATCATAACCAAAGTAATTCTTTAAATGTTTTTCTAAAGATGGTTGATTAAATTTTGTTTGATTTTGCACCGACATAGTGATAATTAATTTAAAAATTGATTCTATTGTAGGTTGGGTTAAGCGCCAGCGCAACCCAACAAATCAGTTATTAGTTATCAGTCAAAGTTTTGAACCTATAAAATCTTACTTTTGACTTTTGAATTTTGACTTTTAACTTCTGTGAATAGGTTGGGTTAAGCGCCAGCGCAACCCAACAAATCAGTTAGTAGTTATCAGTCAAAGTTTTGAACCTATAAAATCTTACTTTTGACTTTTGAATTTTGACTTTTAACTTCTGTGAATAGGTTGGGTTAAGCGCCAGCGCAACCCAACAAATCAGTTATTAGTTATCAGTCAAAGTTTTGAACCTATAAAATCTTACTTTTGACTTTTGAATTTTGACTTTTAACTTCTGTGAATAGGTTGGGTTAAGCGCCAGCGCAACCCAACAAAAAAATGTTAAATTAATTTTGCACAGGTACTTAAACTTTAAGGAAACTTCCTGGAATTTCTGCTAAAGATATTTTTCATCAATTAGTTAGAACTGCTCTTGAGAATCAGGGTTGGATAATCACTCACGACCCCTATCGTATTGATTTAGGATTTGTTTATTTTTATATTGAGTTAGGTGCATAAAAGTTAATTAGTGCAACAAAATATGGTGAAAAAATTGCTATTTAAATTAAAACTTTTTTGGCAGCTTCAACAATTTATGAGTTTCACACTGCAGTTGGAAAATTAATTAATTTTTGTATTGCTTTGGAGGAATAAGAGACAGAACGAAAATTATATTTAGTAATTCCATTAGAAATTTATATAGGAGTCGCCATTACTATATTTGACATATCAAAAGCTTAACACTCAGACAACACTAGATTTTTATTTCTTCCTTCTTCCTTCTTCCTTCTGCTATAAACGCTTTTTTAAGTATCCATTTATTCAAACTGTAATTCATTGTAACCAAATTCCATTAATTATTTATGATGTCGATAAGGAGGCGATCGCTCAATGGATAAATTAGATTTATATCGTCAATTAATTCAGGAATTACTAATAGCAAGGGCTAAGTTACGTTCTCCTAACGACCCCATCAAAAGTCAAACAATTATTGACCGCGAAGGAGACCACTATCAACTTGTTAATTTAGGATGGAAAAATAACAACACCAGAATTTATGGTTGTGCTATTCATGTCGATATTATTGATGGAAAAATCTGGGTACAACATGATGGGACTGAAGAAGCGATCGCCGACCAATTAATAGAAAAAGGAGTTCCAGCACAAGATATTGTTTTGGCCTATCATCCACCTAATCTGAGAAAATATACAGAATTTGCCCAAAATTAACTATTATTGTAAAGTGGATGATATGGCTCGCCAAGCTCGCTAAGGATTTCAATCCTTGGCTAATAGTTTAAGTCATCTTAAGATGACTCTTGAGGAGTATGCCATCTTTTTAATCAATTTGACTTTTGATTTGAAAGTTTTGAACCTATCAAATCTTACTTTTAACTTTTGACTTTTGACTTTTAACTTTTCAGGGGTTGCGAGAATTTAACCAACTCTCCAAATCTTCTAGACTGTTGAAATCTAACAAATCTTCTCCTAAACTTTCTAACTCTTCAACAGCTAAATCTTCAATTTGATTATTTATTGAAGTGGGAATATCTTTAAATCTTTTTTTCAGTAAACGCATAACAAAAGCGATCGCTTCAGATAGACGTCCTTCGACTTTTCCCCTAGCTTCTCCTTCTTGTTCTGCATAAGCTATTTGTCCTCTTTGATCCTGCAATGCTATGGCCCGACGCTCAACCATTTCTAACTCTTCTGGTGTCATATTAATTTTATTAGCAATGTTTAAAGCTTGTTCAATTTCTGCAACTACTCCCAAATTCTCTGGAATATAATCTAAGCGAGCAGCTTCTTTAAGAAAGAAAATCCACTTCTCTGTCAAAGTTTCTAACTCGGCCAAAGTTTTTTTAAACTTCGGTAACTCCACAAATATTAGCCGCAATTCTACATCGGGATATTTCCAGTTTTTATCTTCATGTTTAAACACAAAAGAATTAATTACATCTACTACTTTTTTGTCTTTAAAGAAAATAAAATCTGTAATTGTTACCGCTATTGCTGGACGTAGTAGAAGATAATCATCTCCTGTTTTTAACTGGTTGCCATAACCTTTAATTAAATTGTACATGACTCGCTTACTAAAACCAGTCATCGATGCTACTTGCATTTCAATAACTACAACCGAACCATCAAATAAAACAGCTTTTATATCTAAATAGGTATCCTTTAAACTGATTACTTGACCCTGATTAAAGGGGTTAATAATCCTTAAAGACTCAATTGTTTTTTCTCCATTATAAATTATGGCATTTAGGAAACTGATTAAAATTTCTGTGCTTTCCTCGGAACCAAATATTTTTTTAAAAGCATAATCAACCTTGGGACTAACAAAATCCATAGTGATTTTTCCCTTAAGAACATTTGAATTATTAAAAATATTATAGCAATTTCCAAAAAGCGTGAGGTACAAAATTCCTTGTCATATTTGACAATAATAATAGTTTTTGAGACACAATAATTATTATAAAATCAACAACTAAAAGTATCTATGAAACCAGAAATTATAGTTCATGTTACCCCAGACAGACAGTTAAAAATTCCTGCGGAAATTCAAAGCCAACTTACTCCAGGCGATCGCTATACAATTACAGAAGATAGCTTAGTTTTTTAGAAGATTAAAAAAGGTTTTGACTGGAATGAATGGGAGCGACGAGTTGAAGCAACTAACCCCGATCCTAATAGACATCTCCAGAAAAGAGGCAACAGGCAACAGAAAGAAATAATTGATAATTTATGGATAAGAATTGATTTGATTTTTGATTTTTGGAGATGTCTAATCAATTAATAACAGAAGAAATTTGCAAAATTGTGCGGGAAGTACGTTATCAAAACAGTTTAAAAAATGACTAAAAATTGTGAAATTGGAGTTGGCACTTGGTAACAGCTTCTCTAGCATTAGCATTAGACCAATTTAATTTATGCTAAAGTAGTTAAAGTTCAAATCACTATGTCATAAAAGATTAAATTATGAAATATTTTTGAAAAAATATTGTTTCCAAAATTCTCCAAAATGATATTGGTTGGAGAATACTTTATAATACTGTAGTTAGGGCTTCGGAATTTATTAAGTCTGAAAGGATTATTTTACAAGAACCAAACTGTAAACAGGTTGTTAATCATAAAGATGAAGTTTTATCAATATCTCCTGATTTAATCGTTAAACACGGTCCTTTTAAAGGGATGAAATATCCTGACCAGAAATCAGTTGGTAGTGCTTTAATCCCTAAAATTGTAGGTTCATATGAATCAGAACTTCATCAGATTATAGGCAAAATATGTAACACGAATTATAGTGAAATAGTTGATATAGGATGTGCAGAAGGATATTATGCAGTTGGTTTAGCAATGCGAATACCTACTGCTAGAGTCTTTGCATATGATATAAAGAGTCAAGCAATAGATTTATGTAGACAAATGGCTCAAATTAACAATGTAGCTGATAGAGTAATTACTGGATCTTTCTGTGATATAAATACCCTTAAAAGTATTCCATTTACAAAAAAAGCTCTGATTATTAGTGATTGTGAGGGCTATGAAAAACAACTATTTACGCAACAAGATGTTTCCTTCTTCGCGAACTGTGATTTATTAATTGAAATACATGATTTTATTGATCCTAGTATTTCCTCTACATTGCGAAAATGCTTTTCTGATACTCATTCGATCACTGTTATTGAAAGTATAAGCCATGTTATCAAAGCAAATTGTTCTTACTGTTATGAGGAATTACAAGATTACGGATTACTCGATCGCAGACGACTATTATCAGAAGGACGCCCAACAATTATGAAATGGTTTTATCTCAAACCAAATCTGTAACTTTTTCATCAAAAACTAATAAATTTACAAGATTTTGTTTTAATAAAATCTTACCGATAAATTGTGGGTATGTGCCTCCCCTTTTAAAGGTATAAAAAAAAGATAATTCCGTATTTCAAGCCTCCTTATTACAGAGGTACTTATAACTGATAACTGATAACTGAAATGACTAGCTAATAGCTGATAGCTGACCGCTGAATGCTTAGATGAATAAATTAAATTCAGGTAAAACATCTTCTCCAGATAAAGATATAGGTAAAGTTAATATTTCCACAGGTTTTTGAGGACGATAAATTTCTGCAGTTTTATCTTGAGGATTAATTAACCATCCTAATCTCAAACCACAATCTAAATATTCTTTCATTTTTTCTTGTAGAGGTTTTAATCTATCGCTAGAAGAGCGTAATTCAATCACAAAATCAGGGCAAATAGTTGGAAACTTTTTCCTTTCATTAGGAGTTAGAGATTCCCATTTTTCTCGTCTTACCCATGAGACATCAGGGGAGCGACTACCACCATTAGGTAAATTAAATATTGTTGAGGAGCTAAATACAAATCCTAACTGAGTTTTTCTATTCCAAATAATAACATCAGCAATTAAATTAGCTTCTTGATTACCACTTTCTCCACCTACAGGCGACATAATAATCAATTCTCCATTACGACTAAGTTCTAATGGTACGTCCGGATTAACTTGACAAAGTTGATAAAAATCTTCTTTTGTTAATGTAATTAATGGTTTTAAATCTAAAACAGTTCTCATAGTAAATTGTTATCAATTTTCTTCTATTGTAGCTTAAAAAACATAAGTCATACTTATGATACTATTTCTCTGTAATAACCAGATTTTAAATGCCAGCATTTTTAAATTCTGAATAACACTTTTCCACAAAATTTAAGTAACTATTTTGAAACACTTCCGGTGCAAATCTATAGGCGTGCTTTCTGATAATTTCTGGCTGAAAATATTCATGAGAATTTTCTAATTTTTCCACCGCCTCAACCAAAGCTTTTTCTGTTTGTTCGGGAAACAATAAACCTGTTGCTGAATCTGGATATTTTCTCATATCTAAAACTGTTTCTGTTGCTCCACCAACCCCATAAGCAATAACTGGCGTACCGCAAGCTTGTGCCTCTACTAAAGCCATCCCAAAATCTTCACAAGCAGCATAAATAAAACCTTTTGCTTCTGACATATATTGAGTAACTACTTCTTCAGGTTGCCAACCCATAATTTTCACATTAGATTTAGCAAGATGACGTAATTTATTTAATTCTTCACCACCACCAATAACTATTAATTCTCGCCCTAACTGATTAAAAGCTTTGACAATTAAAGATATTTTTTTATAACTAACCAACCTACAAACTGTCACATAAAAATCTTGTTTCTGAGATTTAAAAGGAAACTTTTCCACATTTACTGGTGGATAAATTACTTCTGCTTCGCGTCGATAACAACGCCATATTCTTCTAGCAGTATGTTGAGAATTAGCAATAAAATAATCTACTCGGTTAGCAGAAATTACATCCCATTCTCTGAGTCTATGTAAAAGATATCTGGTCAAAATTCCAGGGATACCTTTACCTAATTTACTACTATTTAGATAGTCAAAAGTTAAATCCCAAGCATAACGCATTGGGGTATGACAATAACAAATATGCAGTTGATAGGGTGTGGTAATAACTGCTTTAGCAACTGCATGAGAAGAAGATAAAATTACATCATATTCTCGTAGGTCTAATTGTTCAATTGCTATTGGTAATAGAGGTAAATATTTTTGTACTCCGTTACGAGCTAAAGGCAAATTTTGTAAAAATGTTTTGCCAATTTTTCGTTGATAAAGATAACTTTCAGGATTGCTTGACTCAAAATCAATTAAAGCATATAAATCAGCATTAATATGCTGGAGAATTTCCTTAACAACCAATTCTGAACCACCAGTTGCTTTGGGTGTTAACCATTCGTGAACAAGAGCATATTTTACTTCCACAGTAGATTTTTAAGTATTTAAGGATTGAACAATTGTAGGAATAGGGAGTAGGGAGCAGTTTAACAATTAACAATTAATAATTAATTATTAATTATTATACTAAATCCGGTGCGCGAAGGGAGATTATTGTGAAGGTAAGGCAGAAGGCAGAAGGGTTAGAATGATTTGGACAAATTAGCTTTTCATAACCGGATTTAGTATTACCTCTCCTTGTCCTTGAAAAGAAGAGGATTGACTAAAAGGAAAATTCTTTCTTATTTCTCCTTTAAAGGAGAGGCTTTAAACCTTAATTATTCGGTAAGATAAGGAGCAGGATACAGAACAAGAAAAAAATATTTATCCCGTTAACTATACAACATTAATCTAGAATTTACTGTACAATTTTTTTTGTTATTTTCTTCTTCCTTCTTCCTTATTCCTTCTTCCTTCTTCCTTATTCCTTCTTCCTTATTCCTTCTTCCTTATTCCTTATTCCTTATTCCTTATTCCTTATTCCTTATTCCTTATTCCTTCTTCCTTCCTAAAATGAAGCTAATTTATCTGCCCAACGAGTTGTTTCAGGCAACCGATATTTAGTAGTACATTTCAACACATAACTTATGGCAGTTGTTAAGCTAATTCTATGACCTGTTGAAACATAAATTGGTTTAACTCCAGTACGAGTTCTCACAACTGCACCAATAACTTCTTCTTCATCTATTATTGGTTGCCAATTACCCCTTTCTAAACCAACAGAATTATGTTGACCAATATAGTGAGATTTAGCTACACCAATACTAGGAATATTAACTAAAACTCCTAAATGACAAGCTATACCAAATCGACGGGGATGAATTAATCCTTGACCATCACAAAGCAATAATTCAGGAGTAATATTTAGCTTTTCTAAAGCATCTAAAATAGCAGGTATCTCTCGAAAAGATAATAATCCAGGAACATAAGAAAAAGAAGTAGAACGTTTAACTATAGACTGTTCTAATAATTCTAATTGTGGAAAACTTAACACTGCTACTGCTGCTTGAGTAATCTTATCTGAATCACTATAACCAACATCAATACCAGCTACATATTTAATAGTTCCAAATTGGTCTTCAGTTATTACTTGATGGCGGAGTTGTTGTTGCAGAGCGATCGCTGTTTCTACATCAGTAGGAAAAGGAAACTTTTGGTCTATTTTCATCATATTTAGTCTTTAGCAATTCAGCTAATTAAAATAATAAGTAGAACATGGTAATTTTTGAGCACTATGTATCAAATTGTCAATTAGCTCAAAAGTTTATATTCATTGCCTTTAAGAGTTTTTTGATTAAAAATGCAACGTCTTTTTTTTAGCCTGCTCTACTTAACTACTATAGACTTCTTGCAAAAGTTTTAATTAAATTAATTCAATATATGAAATCAACAATTTCATCTCCCTATTCCCCATTCCCTATTCCCTATTGCCTGACTTCTGCAAGAAGTCTTATTTAAGAAGATTTACTATCTCTTCTTCCCAATTCATAAACACCACAGATTACACAAACAATTATCCCAATACTAATTGACCAACTTTTATCTAAACCAATTTCTACACCCCAATTGCACAAACTTCCTACAATTAAAAAAGGCACAATACTAAAAATAGAAGCATAAAAAGCATTCTGAGATTCTCTTGCTTTGCGCGTCTTTTCAAATTCTTTCTCAGATGTATACAATGCTCTTTCTGCAAAATTAAACCAACGGTTAAGTTGTAACGTCACCCACTCACTCAGAGGAGAAAAACCCCAATATAAGGCCAAAGACCAGAGAGATGCACCTGCGATCGCTGTGGCATCTATGGCCAATCTAAAGGGAAAAATTTCTTCAAGTATCATTTTTTAAAATCTTATATTTTATTTATTAGGCAAAATATTAAATCCCTGAATTATAACAAATTTCAGGAATGATTATATTTTAAGTATTCAATTAAACATAAACATGAAATTAGATAATTGGTATTATCTATTGTTACTCGGTCGGAAAAATCACTTAAATTAGGATTATATCTAGAACAAGTTAATATAATTGTTAAAGAAACAGAATAATAGTTTATATCTAAAAGTTATCAGCTTTAAGACTGCTCAATCGAGCAATGAAAAAATAACTAGACAGGTAAAGTGTAGCTCTGGATTATATCTGATATGAAAGATACTTAAGAAAACAACGATTGAATAAAACATGATTACTAAATATCTCAGAACTAATACTGAGTGAACTTGAATAAATAGCCGAAGGATGATTTATGAACAAGGCAAATATATATAAATAATATCTAGAATTATATAATAATGTAATGACAAATTATGATTTTGAATCGGAATATAATTTCAAATTCATTGTTGCAGGAATTGCATCTAAAAATCGGCGAATAATTTTTTCAGGCTTGTGTTCAATACCTGGCTCAAGTTTTGCAAATAAAATATGGATTTATTGGAGAATTTATAGACAGTACTCGACCACAAATTAGGGTATTAGCTTTTTGGTCATCGGCGAATAATTTTTTCAGGCTTGTGTTCAATACCTGGCTCAAGTTTTGCAAATAAAATATGGATTTATTGGAGAATTTATAGACAGTACTCGACCACAAATTAGGGTATTAGCTTTTTGGTCAGGAGACAGGTTTATACCTAATTTTAAATATTATATAGAAGGAACTCCTTGTAGTACCATTTATGAAACAGGTCTACAAATTTATCACCATTCAATTCAACAACTATTCCCAGAATATCGAGATTTATTAACTTTGCAAGCTGAAAGTTATTTAGGGATTTATATTGTAGATAGTCATGGAAAAAATATCGGTTATATTGCTGGCTTAGATACTAAACCTTTAAAACACAATTATGAACAAAAAAAATCTATATTAAAAATATTTGCTGCTCGCTCTGTGGCTGAAATTGAGCGTAAATTAGTGGAAAAAGCTTTAAAAAAGCAAAATATTTACTTACAAGAAACTCTGGAAAAGTTTAAAAAAACTCAAGCTCAACTCATTCATGCGGAAAAAATGTCTAGTTTAGGAGAAATGCTTGCCGGAGTTGCTCATGAGATTAATAATCCTGTAACCTTTATTTTGGGTAACTTAAATCACATTGATGACTATACGAAAGATTTATTAAATTTAGCTCATATTTTGCATAGAAATTCTTCAAATTTACCTGATGAAGTTATAGACAAAATTAAAGAAATTGAATTGGATTATATTGAGGAAAACTTATCCAAGTTATTAGGTAGAATGAGAGGAGGGGCAAACCGTATTAGTAAAATTGTTAAATCATTGCAAGTTTTCTCCAGCTTAGATACAGCAAAAGTAATATCTGTAGATATTCATGTAATTATTGACAGTATATTACTAATTATTCAACCCCGTTTACAAAATCCATTGGTAAGGATTCAAGTCATTCAATATTATGGCGAGCTGCCTCTAGTTAACTGTTTTACTAACGCATTAAAGCAAGCAATAATGAATATTATTAATAATGCCATTCATGCACTAGAAATAAAATTCTATCAGAATAAATATGGAGTAGAACAACCAAAAATTTCTATCAGAACAGAAAAATTAGAAAATGATTGGCTCGGGATTTATATTTCTGATAATGGCTTAGGTATAACAGAGGAAAATTGCTCTAAAATCTCGACCCCTTTTTTACAACTAAACCAGTCAGTCAAGGCAAAGGTTTAGGACTATCAATCAGTTATCAAGTTATTGTTGAACAACATGAAGGGAGAATAAAATGTATTTCTTCTCCTGAAAAAGGAGCGGAATTTGTGATTGAAATACCAACTTGACATTTTTTGAGAAGGAAGAGGGAAGAGGGAAGAAGGAAGAAAGGAAAATCTTGTTTTGTCTGAGTTTACAGCTTTTGATATGCTCTTCACCTTTCCTGAGACTAATATATCAATAGCGTAATTACTCTTTTGATAGAAACTACTGAAAATGATTAGGTAGTAAATTGCTTATACCTCTAAATTTACTCAGCGAAAATGAGTGAGGATTTTCGATTTTATCCATTCAAACACTACATATATATAGCACTATAGTTTTTGTTCTCTATATCTAGCGTTAATCTCATAATTTCTGGAGACAAGCTCATAGATTTGCCCATAGACTAATTCTATTTGAGCCAAATGAATAAAAATGAGTGAGGATTTTCGATTTTATCCATTCAAACACTACATATATATAGCACTATAGTTTTTGTTCTCTATATCTAGCGTTAATCTCGAAATTTCTGGAGACAAGCTATATAGATTTGCCTATAGCTAACAATGCTATTTACTAATGGCAACATAGTTAAATTGATGATAAAATTCCTCAGAATCTTCAGATGTATCAAATCATCCATGGTCACAAGAAATTGAGGAGTGAATAAAAACCATGTCAAATCCAATCCCTCTTGGTTTGCCTTTGGTATCTAATCCTATAAAGCAGTATTTTAATAAATCAAAAAAAATTTTACTATTACTAGGAATCATCGGAGTTGGCTTCACCACCACAGGACTCAAACAAGAATTAGTCACAGCTCAAGAACCCACAATTAATAATCAACAAATAGCCTACGTCAATAACTGGCAAAATGCTTCCTTCCCAGTCGAAAACTTTCAAGGATATACATCTCCCTTTGGCCCTAGGGGTGGGGGATTTCATTATGGGTTAGACCTAGCAGCACCCCAAGGAAGCTATATCCGAAATTGGTGGGCAGGCAAAGTTGTAGAAGTTTGGGAAGATAGGCGATGTGGGACTGGCATTGTAATTAAGTCAGGCTATTGGGAACACGTTTACTGCCATGTTCAAGGAGGCGTAGAAACTCATGGTGGGCGTCGTTATTTAGTGGATCGTGGTGGTGGAATTATGCTACTTCAAGGTCAAGTCTTACCCGCCGGGACTCGAATAGCGAGAGTGGGAATGACTGGTCGAACCAGTGGCCCCCATCTTCATTGGGGTTTGAAATATGGGGGTCGTTGGGTAGACCCTGGTTTAATTTTACGAGAGATGTATGCTCAACAAACTAGGAGTCTATCAGGTTTACAAGGTAGATAGTTCAACAATTAATAATTATGGGGGTAGGAGACAGGAGACAGGAGACAGGAGACAGGAGAAATGGATCGGGAGCGAGGAGGTAGGGGTAAGAATTGTCAGAATGATTTTTCTCCCATAATCGTCCCAAAATACTAGCTTTTTGCAGCTCTTGCCACTGAAAAGCTGACACTTTTTTAGATAAAAAAATGCTATAACCAATATCAGTCAATGCTTTGAGATTTAATCAGCAAGCCCTAGTTAAAAAGGAAAAAAAGGCAGGAGTTCATTGACAACTTCAAATCTCGATATTCAACATCTACCACTCAAAACCTATAGCAAAGAATCGGTTGGTTAGGAGTTATCCTGATAATAAACCGGAGACAGGGAAATATTTCCCCACTGTTGCCTGTTCCCTATTCCCTATTCCCTATTCCCTGCTATAGATTAAACTTCAACTTTTCTTTTCTAAACCAATAGAAAGTTTCTGTTTCTCAGGTAATGTTGTGTATTCCGAAACAATTCTCCGGAACTCTTCACCCTCAATAGTTTCCTTTTCTATTAAAAGGTCTACCAACCTGTCCATCACCACACGATTTTCTCTAATGATTCGGCGAGCTTCCTCATGACAATGAACAGCTATTGCTCGAACTTGATGGTCAATTTTAGTCGCAACTTCCTCAGAATATTCTGACTGTGACTGCCAACCTCGACCCAAAAATACTTCCTCACTAGGATTCTCCAAAGCAACTGGCCCTAGATCTGACATTCCATAACGAGTTACCATTTCACGGGTCAAATTAGCCACACTCCTAATATCGTTAGCAGCTCCCACCGTTACCTCCGCAGGGCCAAAAATCTCTTCCTCTGCAGCACGCCCACCTAAAGAAATTGTAATTCTGTCTATTAACCAAGAACGGGTATATAATCCACTGTCTACCATTGCTTCATCCATAATTGGTTGAGCAAAACCACCCACTCCCCCAGAACGAGGAATAATAGTCACCTTATTCAGAGGGTCGGCATTTTTGAGCAAAGTCATTAACAAAGCGTGTCCGACTTCATGGTAAGCAATTAACCGTTTTTTCTTACTATCCAATAATGGAGTTAAACTCAAACCGATGGTCACTCGGTCAATAGCATCATCAACTTCCGAAGGTGTAATTGCTTCCTTACGTCTTCTAGCAGTCAGAATAGCTGCTTCGTTCAGCATATTGGCTAAGTCTGCTCCTGAAAAACCTGGTGTCCGTCGAGCGATCGCCTCCAAGGAAATCTCTGGAGTTAGTTTTTTATTCCGAGCATGGACTTCCAAAATTCCCAAGCGTCCATTATAAGCAGGCAAGTCTACAGTTACTTGTCTATCAAACCGACCAGGACGTAATAATGCAGCATCCAGGACATCAGGACGGTTAGTTGCAGCGATAATAATGATGCCTGTATTGCCTTCAAACCCATCCATCTCTGTCAGTAACTGGTTCAGGGTTTGTTCCCTTTCATCATTACCCCCACCAATACCAGCTCCTCGTTGTCTACCCACCGCATCTATTTCATCTATAAATATGATGCAAGGAGCATTTTCTTTGGCTTTACGAAATAGGTCTCGTACGCGAGAAGCTCCCACACCCACGAACATTTCCACAAATTCTGAGCCAGAGATACTGAAAAATGGAACTCCTGCTTCTCCAGCGATCGCCTTTGCTAATAGAGTTTTACCTGTTCCCGGAGGTCCTACCAAAAGTACTCCTTTCGGAATTTTCGCCCCAATAGCTGTAAATTTTTCTGGCTTTTTGAGGAAACTGACTACTTCCTGAAGTTCTTCTTTTGCTTCTTCGATACCTGCCACATCATCGAATAATACTCCTGTTTTGGCCTCCATTTGAAAACGTGCCCTGGACTTGCCAAAGTTTAAAGCATTTCCCTGTGACTGACTAGAACGACGCAGAATACTGAGTAGTACAATGATAACTACAAAGACAATGAGGATATTGAATATAATGCCCATAGCAGCGCTATTGTCGGGAGAGCGCTTCAGTTCAAAGTCAATTTTTTGAGCGCGAACTCGGTCCAGTAACTCTGGGTTATACTCAAATAAATTGACGGTATACATAGATTCATTACTTTTTTGCCCTTTCAGGCTAACTTTAGCAATTCCTTGAGAGGGATAAGCATCTATTTCTGTAACTTCACCAGCTTTAATTTTCTCGAGCAGCTGAGTGTAGCTCAGAGAGTTTTGAGTATTACTTTTATTAGCAAAAGCTGGAGTTCCGAGTAAGGCACCTTGAGCAATTATCCCAGTCGCCAAAATTCTCCATATAAGTTTTTTATATTTTTGAAAAATAATAGTTTTGGTATTTTGGGTATTAGCTTTAGGATTCCACGGTGATGGGTGATGGTTGTTAATTTTATTCGGCCCATCTGTTTTTATTTGTTTCCAGAAATTTTTCATTAGTATTCTTGAGTCGTGGCCTTTTATCTAGATTAAGGGTACATATCTATATCAATAGCGTATTTCATTATCTTTGCAGTAGTGGTAGTTTGATTCATATCTGATACCAATTACCATGCATTAATGCTGAACTTAAGTAGCACTTCAATTATTAAGTAATTAACACAAGCCAAATTACATTTTTGGTAATTAGGGCTTGCTGATTAAATCTGAAAGCATTGACAGGTAAAGGTTGTAGCATTCCGATCGCCATTTCCAGGCGGGGTTGCGCGACCCAATTATTTTGAGAAATAAAACAAGTAAGTTTCCGTTCTACTGAACTTATCCAAACTTACCCCCCAACCCAACTCCCAGGGCTATAGAATATAAGTTGAAGATTTTTTAATTTTTATTTCGTCAGATGAAATAAATTGAAATATAATTAAAAAATGAACAAATATATCAGACTGATATAAATGCTTGAGTTATCTGCCCTCGGTTTACTGCAAAAGAAGCCTCTGCACGGCTATCGTTTAAAGCAACAGCTAGAATTATTTATGAGTAGCTGTATTAGCATTAACTATGGTGCTATATATCCATTGCTGAAACGATTAGAAGAGCGGGGTTATATTTTCGTAGTTACAGAAGAACCAGGGGAAGCCGGGTGTAGTCGTAAAATCTATCAAATAACAGAAAAAGGGCGCGATCGCTGGCGTGAAAAAATGCTAGAAAATCTCAAAGAAAGTTGGGTAAAAGGTCGCTCTAGATTTCTGATTAAATTTTTCTTTTTCAGTGATTTAGAACCCATAGAACGAGTAAAACTGATCGAACATCGTTTAATAGTTTGTCAACTACGTCAAGAATATTTAGATAGTCAACAATCTGAAAATATACAACGAGACCCCTATCAATTTTCGGCTTGGAATCGAGCAAAATCAATGCTTAATTCAGAAATGCAATGGCTCAGAGAAGAATTAGTCAAAGAATTAGAACTGATAAATTTTGATTCTAATCAAGCAAAAAAACATAATTTTAACTCTATATTAACTGCAGAAATTTAGTCAAAATCACAAAAAATAAAGGTTAAATAAATGTCAAATTTCAATTCATCAAACTCAGCAATTAAAGACAAAACTAAACCACCAGAAAATATCCAGGAGAATACCAAAATAGAAATATATGAAGACCAGACAAAAACTACTCTGGAATGGTTTCAACCTGAGAAAAAGAATTTTTCTGGTGTACTTTGGGCAACAGTAATTATTGCCACCCTCGGAGTAGGATTTTTAGGAGGACAATGGTGGCAGTCTCAAAGTAGCGAAACAGCTAACAAACCATCAACAGTAGCTCCAGGTAGACGACGAAGTACCCTAGTTAAAGCCATACCAATAGAAACTACCTCCCTCCAAGAAATCTCAGAATTTGTCGGGAAACTCGAAGCAAAACGCTCAGTCGAAGTTAGACCAGAAATAGATGGTAGAGTAGTAGAAATTTTAGCCCAGGAAGGAACCTTTATATCCAAAGGGCAGGCGATCGCTAAACTCAAAAGTGATAATGTGGAAGCCAACTTAAGGAGAACTAAAGCAAACCTCCGGCGAACTCAAGCACGTTTAGCAGAACTCAAAACCGGAGCAAGGCCAGAACAAATTGCCGCATCTAGAGCGCGTCTTAACCAATCTCAAGCACGTTTAGCAGAACTCAAAACTGGAGCAAGACCAGAACAAATTGCCGCAGCTAGAGCGCGCCTTAATCAATCTCAAGCAAGTTTAGCAGAACTACGAGCAGGTACTCGTAATGAAGAAATTGCTCAGGCAAAAGCACAACTACAAGAGGCAGAAGCACGACTGGCCAATGCCAAGTCAGGTAGTCTGTTAGAAGAAATTGCTCAAGCTAAGGCGCAAATAGAATTACAACAAGCAGAATTAGAGTTAGCTAGCGAACAAGTAAAGCGAAATCAAAATTTGAGAGCAGAAGGAGCGATCGCTGAATTAACTTTTCAGGAAATTTTTAAACAAGAGAAGGCAGCTAAAGCAAGAGTAGAGGAAGCAAAAAGACGAGTGACTCAATTACAAAAAAATAGAGAGTCTACAATTGAGACATTAGAAGCAGCAGTAGAACAACAACGCCAAGTATTGAGAAGGTTAGAAAATGGTACTCGCCCCGAAGAAATTGCTAGAGCAGAAGCGGAGGTGGCAGAAGCTAGTAGTAATTTAGAGGAGTTACAAAATGGCACTCGTCCTGAAGAAATTGCTAGAGCAGAAGCGGAGGTGGCAGAAGCTAGTAGTAATTTAGAGGAGTTACAAAACGGTACTCGTCCTGAAGAAATTGCTCAGGCGAATGCAGATGTGGCAGCAGCACAAGCAGAGGTAGAGAGTTTAGAAGCGGAGTTACGGGATACGGTAGTTGTAGCACCCTTTGCTGGAATTGTGGGAAATATGATTGTGAAAATGGGAGATTTTGTTACTGATGATGACACTATTACTACTGTGACGGCAAATCAAGTATTAGAAATAAATTTACCAATTCCTTTAGAGCGACGAGGGGATTTAAAATTGGGTTTACCTGTGGAGATTAAGAATTCAGAAGAGAAACCTGTGGGAATGGGGAAAGTTAGTTTTATTTCTCCTACTGTTAGTAGTGACTCTCAAACTATTTTAGTTAAAGCAGATGTGGATAATAGTGCTGGAAAGTTAAGAGATGGTCAGTTTGTGCGGGTAAATGTGATTTGGGATAGACGTCAAACTGTGGTAGTACCAATGACAGCGGTAGGTTTTCAAGGAGAAGAAAGGTTTGTGTATTTGTTGGAAGGAGCGGGTGAGGAGCAGAAAGCAAAACGCCAGATAATAGAGTTAGGTTTGGTTAAGGGTGATGTGACTGAGGTGGTGTCTGGTTTACAATCTGGTGACAAGTTGATTGTTTCAGGGGTGCAAAAGTTGAAGGATGGCTCTGCTGTGAAGCTTTTAAATTCAGATAAAGGAAAGAATAAGAGATAGTTGGAACTTATATCATTTGCCCTCTCTCGGGGAGCTATGTCAGCGGATAATTAGTTATCATAAAATTTTTTTTGTAGTTTTGCTCTATCCCTTTAAATACTTGTCTTATATCATGTCTCTTTAAATACCCACAAATAACATTTATTAGGTAGTAGAGAGTAGGGGGCAATTTGATAGATTCTCAAAATAATTGAGAAAATATCATTTTTATTATGTCTAATTAATGAGACTTGATATTAGGGATAGAGCAAAACTACGAGCCTTATTATAATTATAAGTTTTCTACTGCAAGCGTAGCTCCTTCGAAGAGGGAAAATGATGTTAAAATCCCCTGGCTATCATCTTCAATTCCAGCTTTAATACCAAATTGATAAATGTTTGCTACAAATAGCTAGGATATTTCTTAGGAGTCAACCCACCCCTAACCCCTCCCAGGAGGGGAAGTCAGGAGGACCGAGTCAGAATGAATAGTTTAAATACCATTTTTTAGGTCGTAAATCATTCTTTTCTCTTGGTGCGCGTTCCGCAAGCGAGCTGGCGTCGTCGCGGGGTCGCACCGCTTTGTCAAAGTGCATATCCTGCATTTGCATTTTTATTCCTCTTACTATTAGTAACATTCTTTTTTTGAATTGGTATAATCTACAGAAAAATTATAAATTTTATACTTCAATATACATCTGATAAAATTGCAGATGTAGACCATTTTTTGTACATTTTTTAATCAATTTTCTTTCCTATTGCCTGTTGTATATAGCGCTGTGCGCAGGCAACAGCTCATCTGGCAACAGCTCATCTGGGGGAATAAAAGACCGATAATACAAGACTTTTAGCTATTGGACAGTTCTTGTAATTTGTAAATATGCCAGCGCACATTGCTATACTTCTGCAAAAAGTCTATTATTTTTCGTAGATATCTAATTAATTTTAATTACATTATGATATATTTTTTCTGATTTTGCAGCATTTAATTTGAGGTTAAATTATGTTTCTATCCGTCTACGAACCAGGGTAGAAAATTGTTCTCTTAGTTCCACATTTTCAAACAAATTCAAAATATATTTAGCTAGACTCTCCCAATCTTTTTCTTGTGCTAAAAAACCCGTTTATCCATCAATTATTGCTTCTGGAATACCTGCATGAATCGAACTAACAACAGGTAATCCCATTGCTTGTGCTTCTAGAATAACTATCGGTAATCACTCGGATTCTCCTGTAGGAGTAGTAACGCTTGGCGCTCCCAATAAAAAAGCTTTATTCATCAATTATTTGACAACTTCAGGTGGTTTAACTCCAAGAAAACAGTAATTAGATAACAAACTTCCAGCTAAACTTTCTAAAGATGAACGTAAAATTCCATCGCCAATAACTACTAATTTTATATTAGGAATAGTTTTTTGTACTTGAGCGATCGCCCGAATTAAATATTCACATCCTTCTTCCCTGGCGTTGCTGAGTGGTAATGATTTTGAGATTAACTTTGGGCGCAAAACATCAGTTTTTCAATTTTACCTTCAGCTAATAGACATCTCCAAGAATCAAAAATCAATATCGATATCCCAAAGAAATTATCAATTCTTTCCCCTCCACGGTCGGGGCCCGCGGGTGGGTTCCCTACTGCCTACAGCAAAGCTGCCTACTCCCTATGGGTGGAGTAGATGTCTAATTATCATTACATTTAAGCAACGCCTTTTTTTCTATTAACCGTCCGACAAATAAAACAATCGGTTCTAGTTTTACTTCTGGATTCGGTGTAAATTTATCTACATCTATACCGATATAATTAACTTTAATTTTCTCTGACAGACATCCTTTTTCAATTAGTTGAGAGCGGATAAATTCAGAAACAGCAATAAAATAGTCCGCTTCTTGAAATAGGCGATCGCGATTCCTAAAATATAATTATCGAAAAAATTGACCGCGATTATTGACAAAATCCCAGATCTGTGCATAAAAACTTTGAGATTGATTTAGGGTTATTTCTGTGGTAGCATAATAACCATAAAAAGTTACGATGAGGGGTATGTTTAACTTTTTTGCTAGTGGCAGTGCTAAAACCCCATCCAGACCAAAATGAGCGTGAATTAACTGAGGCGATAAATCTTGCAAAGATTTCAGCCAGCGAGGATGGATAAAACCAGTTAATTTGTAGGCTGTTTTCCAGAGACCAGGAGGAGAGGCTAAGTAACCCAGAATAATCGCTCTATCCTGGGGAATCATTGATTTGGCAGTGAAAAAGCCAGATGAGCCAACGTAGAATCCTTGATAGGATGAAAAATTCTCCACTTGTGCGGGGATAAAAGTTTCTGATTAGGGAATTAATTGGTCGCGATAGATAATTACTATTGGTTTCATTAGTTGCTTTGGCAAAAAAGAGCGATATTAGACTTTTTTATGTCCTGTAAAATTATCAACATTGGCAAACAATTCTTTCAGTTTCAGCAAAGAATAAATATATTTGTAGTTAGTAAATTTTTTTTCAAATTAAATCTTGCTTATTTATATCTAAATGTAAAGCCACCAAAAATATAAAGTTTGTCGTTAATAACTGTTGTCGCACTTTCTAGGAGTGGGGTAGGAAGTGGAGCGCCTATCTTCCATAACCTGTGAGGGAGCATCCAATTTTCAAGTGTTTGTGTGATTGAGACCATAATTAATTGTTATAAGTAATTTTTTTGAGCAACTAAAAATTTAATTGTTTTTAGTTTGCTAACCTATAGCTTCAGTAGATGCTGCTTTCTCTTTAATTTTTTCCGCAAATTCCAACATTTTTCCCTTGCTTTTTCTGTAGCTATTTTTAATCGAGTTTGGTCAACTTTCATTTTCTTTCAAAACAGGGATAATTTTTTCCTGATAACTATGGATAATATCTCCCGAATTAGCTGAACTGGGAGGTAATTACAGACTTTATCAGTCTATTACCTCCTTAATAACATAAAAAATAAATCTCAACTATCAATAAAGCTTGGTTAAAGCTGCTTCTACTTTTGGAGGTAAACGGCGCATGATTTTGCCTTTTTCTCGGTCAACAGTTACTAATGTTACTCTGGCTGTAACATATAATTCTTTACCATCCAAAGATTGAATTTGGTAATCCCAGTCTAGTTTGACTCCTTGAGTATTTGTCATGCGAGTCCTGACTGCAACTACCATCCCAAACTTGACCGCTTTGTGATAACGTACTGAAAGTTCTACCACTGGTAAATCGCAACCAAGGTTAACCAACTCAGCATACTCAATACCAATAGAACGCAAACTTTCTATTCGTGCCTCCTCCATCCAGGAAATATAAGTCCCATGCCAAACAACACCAGCATAATCAGTGTGATGAGGATGAACTCGGACTATATATTCAAACCAAGCATCTGATTTCTGAGTAGATTGATTTTCAATCGCACTTGTGGGTAACTGAGATTGAGATTGTTCTGATGAGGCCACTTTACAAAATTTGCTAAAACGCTACATTTCTCAAAGTTATCATGGGTACAGGAGATTTATGCTATTTTTAAACGTTATTATTTGCTGATTCACTCAATTAAAAAATGATAAACAAAATTTTGTTAGCTGTTGCTGGTCGGGGACTATGTGAGCAGATGCTCAATATGTTGATGGACATCCCTTACTTCCAAGTAGCATCTGTGACTGTCTTGCACGTTGTCCCCCCTCAACCTAGTGCAGAAGGTATGTCTGCTAAGTTAGAAGAAGGTGGAAAAATCCTGGCAGAGGCTGTTCAATCTTTAAAAATAGATCCAAAAAAAGTTAATCCCCGACTCAAACAAGGAGACCCCAAGGATATTGTTTGTCAAGTAGCTGATGAAGAAGAATCTGAACTAATTATTATGGGTTCCCGGGGCTTAGGCAAACTGCAAGCTATTCTGGAAAATTCAGTTAGTCAATATGTTTTCCAGTTAACTTCCCGTCCAATGCTACTTGTGAAAGACGATATCTACGTTAAAAAAATCAGGCGGGTGATGGTAGCTCTAAATTCATCAGAAGGAGGAAAAAGTTCTCTACAGTTGGCTATTTCCTTAGTGAATCAAATTCCTGGGGGACAATTAATTTTGAGTCATGTTAAGAAAGATCCCAGTGGAAAATCAATGCAAGATTATACTGCCGATGCAGAAAAAGACCCTGTTGTAGCTGAAGCTGCAGCAGAAGCAAAAAAAATGGGTATTCAATATCGCTGTGTTGCTGCCAGTGGTAAACCTGGTCCAGAAATTTGTAAAATTTCCCAGGATTTGAATGTAGACCTATTGATATTGGGCTCACCAGACCGCCGTCCATCCAGTGCTAAGAATCTTGTGGACCTTGATAAACTATTAGGAAATTCTCTATCGGATTATGTGCGAGTTTATGCCAATTGTCCTGTATTGTTAGCTCGCCAGAGTAGTAGTTAGGGTTTGCTGAAAAAGTCTTTTTGTCAAGGTAGGAGTCAGGAGTCAGGAGTCAGGAGTCAGGAAGAACAGGGTATTATCAGGAGGTAGTCGGAAGAACTGTCCCCTCATTTTTCTGCCCTCTAATGCCCAAAATATTAACTTTTGAAGCTTGAGACATCTCAAACTAGGCACTTTTTTCGACCCTAAAAAGACTAAAGCCAATATCAGTCAATGCTTTGAGATTTAATCAGCAGAGCAATAATTAGAAAAAAACGGCAAAGTAGGAGGACAATTTTTTAAATTATGCTCCTACTCTGAGTGTGTAAACTGCTAAATTTTTAGCTTTCGTTGTTACCAGTTTGAATATACAAAATGATTAAGAAAACGGCTGGCACAAATATGAACAAAATGGTTGCCACAAAGCCTAAATCATTAACTGCCATGATTAACCCACCTTGAATTGAAAAAAACCACAAGGTTAAGAATACCATTATTTGCTATTTGCGCTTTGGTTTTGTTTTAATAGTTACAGGACCGTTAACCATGGTTTGACAAGCTAATCTATAAGAAGGGGGTTTCTTCTTCAACTTTTTTTCTTCCACTGGAGTACGGGGTGAAAGATTTTCCAGACCTTCAACTACCTCTACGACACAGGTTCCACATTGTCCATAGCCCCCGCAATTCATCATTTTGCCTGTAAAGGTGTAGAGGTCAATACGGTTTTCTAGAGCTTTGATTCTTAAATTTGCTCCATCAGCAGCAATTATTTCTTGGTTTTCTTGTTCAAATTTGATGTTGGCCATTATGAATTATTAACTTATATTGAGATTGGTAATTCTAAAAAAATGTTAACTAATGTTGAGAAGTTTAATATCATATTCAGTTGAATACTCATAAATAACTTAGCTAGGAGTCAGGAGTCAGGAGTCAGGAGTCAGGAGTCAGAAGTTAAAAGTCAGTAGGAATAAAGGGTGAGAGTGGGAATTATCTGGGGATATTCTGGCATTTTATGTCTGCATTGAATGGAAGTAGAAAGTGCGTTGATTGTATAGGCGGATTTTATGTAATATCAAATCCGTTTAATTCGGTATACAAAAATGTTCCATCTTCAACCATTACCAAATATTTCTCGATCTCCCCATCTCCCCATCTAATTACACCGATGCTACCGGATTTGATATAACTTGTTCTGTTGGAAGAAGACAGAAGAAAAAGCCACTATAAAACTCAGAGAAAGCAATATTTGGTTGTCCTGCTCGCGTAATGGTAAAGATATATATTTTTTAATTTCTTCCCACACTCCCCACACTCTATCTACCATTACTATGCACCACAACCCAATATTTTTTCCTCTTGCTTCTTGCTTCTTGCTTCTTGCTTCTTGCTTCTTCAAGGAGTATCTGACAAATCTCCACCAGGAAGATTACTAACAGCTCGCTGTAGCTCTGACAAAGAACGGTTATAGTCAATAATTGCAGTTAGCAAATTATTCTCAGCTCTGGTCAAGTCTGTCTCAGCATTAATAACCTCCAACTGAGTTCCCACACCTGCTTGAAATCTTAATCGCGCCAAACGTAAAGCCTCTTTGGCCTGTTCCACGCCTAATTCTGCTGTAGAAATATTCTCAAAACTGGCTTCCAAACCAAAAAAGGCTTGTTCAACTTCACGACGAACCTGATTTCTAACTTGCTCAAACCGATTTTCTGCAATATCTTGATCTAGAATACTCTGTCTAGCAGCTGCCCTAGCTGCACCACCATCAAAGAAATTCCATCTAAAGTTGAATCCTACTGTAGTTCCATCGGCCCAACCTCTTGCAGCAAAAGGGCTTAAGTTATCAGTAGTTAACGCCAACACATTGTAAGTGGCAAAGAAATTTAAGCTTGGCCTGATGGCTGAGAGAGCTAATTTTCGTTGCTCATCGCTTAAGTCTCTTTGTACCAACTGCTGTTCTAACTCAGCTCGGTTTTGAAAAGCAGACACAATTGTTTCATCTAAAGATAGAGGCCAAGACCCTGCTGGCTCAATTGGGTCAGCAGCCGTTAAATTGATTAACTGACTTATATTCAATCTTTCCACTAAGCGACGTTGAGCAGTACGCTGGTCTCGAAATGCATTTGTCAGATTTTGTTGTTCGTTTGACAATGTTACTTGAGCTTGCAGTACATCAAACCTAGTTCCAACTCCAGCTCTTTCTAAAGCTTCTGCATCCTCTAAACTTTTTCTAGCGTTAGCCACAGCAGCTTCCCCAATTCTGACTCGTCCATCTGATTCTTGTAGATCGTAGTATTCATCAGATACATCAAAGCGTAATTGTTCTGAAACTCTTTCTAACTCTAGTTCTCGGAGGTGCATTTGTTCTCTAGCAATTCCAATTCTAGCAGAACGAGCTTTACCAAGGCCAAGGTCATAGTCAAATCGAAATGTATTATCAAAAGTCGTGACTGGGAAATTTTGAATATCTGTGTCTATAAATTCTGTACCCCTACTTTCTGCAAGTCGTTGTTGAGCTTTTGCCTGTAAATCACCACTAGCACTTTCTATACGTTGTAGGGCTGATTCAAAAGTTAGGCTGGGCCAGAGAGCAGCTTGAGCTTCTCGCATACTTGCTCTGCTTCTTTCAACTTCTAATTGAGCAATTTCTATTTCTGGATTATTGCGTCTGGCTAAATCAATGGCTTGTTCTAAAGTAATTGGTATGGTTTCTTCTATCTGTACTTCATCGGGGGTAATTGGAAAGTTTAATGGATTAGAAGATTTTGGTTGAATTTGAGGGGGAGGATTTGTTTTTAAGGTTCCGTCTGGTACTGGTGGAGGAAAACTTTCTGTTGTTTGTTGAACAATGATAAAGCCAGTATCTCTTGATGAAGGTTTTTGATTTTCTACTCTGGCTAAATTAGGAACAGTATTGTTGTTTGGAGTTTGATTGAGACCTGTGGTTATCTGGGCTGATTTTTTCTGTGTTGAAGTATTCCCAAAAGTAGGTGGATTATGAATTGTTGTGGCTGAATTTCGATTATTTCTACCGGGCAATCTTAGGGGATGAGTTAAGCCTAATGCTTGGGTTTCAGTCTGTGCTAAGTCATTGACTGTTTCCATTATCGGTGCTCGATTGATGCTTGTCATTACTCGGTAAGAATTTCCTAGAATTGAATTTCTTTCTGATGTTGTTTTGGGGTTATTTGTTTCGTTTTCTTGATTCGGTTGTAAATTTGTCTGAAATTTTGCTGTTTCAATTTTAGGATTTTCTGCTTTTGGTTTTGACTGTAGCAAATCTAATAAACTAGAATTTGATTTCTCTAATTCAACCAATTTTTTTGATTCTACATTAAATTTTTCAGCCCCTTTACCAGCGAGAATAATTGACTGTTGAAATTCTGTTTCGTTACCCGGATTAATTTCTGCTGCTCTATGAGAATTACCATACTTTGACTGTAGCAAATCTAATAAACTAGAATTTGATTTCTCTAATTCAACCAATTTTTTTGATTCTACATTAAATTTTTCAGCCCCTTTACCAGCGAGAATAATTGACTGTTGAAATTCTGTTTCGTTACCCGGATTAATTTCTGCTGCTCTATGAGAATTACCATACTTTGACTGTAGCAAATCTAATAAACTAGAATTTGATTTCTCTAATTCAACCAAATTTTTCGATTCTACATCAAATTTTTTAGCCCCTTTACCAGCGAGAGTAATTGATTGTTGAAATTCTGTTTCGTTACCCGGATTAATTTCCGTTTCTACCTCATAATTATCTGAATTTGACTGTAGCAAATCTAATAAACTAGAATTTGATTTCTCTAATTCAACCAAATTTTTCGATTCTACATCAAATTTTTTAGCCCCTTTACCAGCGAGAGTAATTGATTGTTGAAATTCTGTTTCGTTACCCGGATTAATTTCCGTTTCTACCTCATAATTATCTGAATTTGACTGTAATAAATCTAATAAACTAGAATTTGATTTCTCTAACTCAACCAAATTTTTCGATTCTACATTAAATTTTTGATTCTTGTTAGCTGCAAAACTACGATTAATATTTTGTTTAAATGGTAATACTGAGGACGAAACATTTTCTCCCTTTCTATGGGATTTTAATTCGGTCAATAAACTACCTGTATTTTCATATATATGTTCAAATTTTTTTAAAGATGAAATAATCTCTTGATTAGGTTTTGACTTAGGTAATTGTTTATTAATATTGACTTTTGAGTGTCTTGTTGATGGTGCTTTTGTACCTAATGAAGGAGCATCAGAATTTGAATTTAACTTTTCTAATAAACTGCCTTGAGGTCTTGATTGAGTAATATCCTCTAAAGAATCAGTATCTGACTTGACTTCTTGAGTTTCTGTTACCTCAATAGATTTTTCTTTGACCTCTTGTGGGTCTAAAATAGAATCTTTAGGAGTATTACTTTGGGAGTGCATAGGTGGTGGGGCAGTAGACCCCTGTCCCGCATTTGAAATAACTACTCCGATCGCTCCTACTACCAATACATTACGAAAAACACTCATGGATTTTTTTATTCGTCTCCAAGTCCAACTGATATTTTAAACTAACGAGTCAACTGCTTTGCCAAAGTCAAAAGTTGAAAATTCAATTAGCGATCGCCCATAGCAGTCAAAATTAGTTCTTCTACTCCTGCCACTGGCCAAATAGGTTTCTTCAGCCGCTCTGCTAATTCTTCTAGGGTCATATCATCCAAAAATAGATTATCTCCTGGTTTGAGCATGACTGAGGGTAAAATAATTCCTTCCCCTAAGTCTCGTCCTTGTAAACCATCTAGCAAATCTTGGCCTGTTAATAATCCAGTGACACTAATACTTTGTCCCCAATAGTTGCTTGATAAGGCCACCATATTTACTTCCAGTCCTTCAATTTGATTGAGTCGCTCGGCGATCGCTGCAAATGCTTTTTCTACTGCATTTCCTACTACCCAGGTTAGCTTTCTTTTGGTGCTTAAGCAAATGTTATTGGCTAAAATTTCTTTGACAGCAGCTTCAAATTGTGATATAAACTGGCGAATTGAACCAACTCCATTGCCAATTTGAGGATAATCTTCATATTCTGAAGCAGGGGGCAGGTCTCGACGGCCAATCAAAAACCATTCGTCAGCTAACCAGATGCAATTAGTCCCAGATGTCTGTCTCAGTTTAGCTTGAATTTCTTGGACTTGGTCTATGACTTCCTCCGCTTTTTCAGTAGTGACGGGTATTAGTTCATCTGAACTAGGGCGAAAGCGAGTTAAACCCACTGGTACAACTGCCACAGATGCTACTGCCGGAATTTCCCCAGTATGAAATTTTGCTAAATCTAATAATGTGCGTTCCAGATGAATACCATCATTAATTCCCGGACAAACTACAACTTGAGCGTGTATTTGCAGTCGCCGTTGTTGAAACCACTGAATTTGTTCGAGTATTTTACCTGCTCTGGAATTTTTCAGCAGGCGTGATCGCAATTCTGGTTCAGTAGCATGGACAGAAACATAAAGTGGTGAGAGTCGCATTTGTTCTATTCTCTCCCACTCCCGTTGTGGAAGGTTAGTTAAAGTCAGGTATGAACCGTAGAGGAAACTGAGACGATAGTCATCATCTTTTAAATAGAGAGTTTCTCGTTTACCTGGTGGTTGTTGGTCAATGAAGCAAAACGGACAACGGTTATTACATTGAATTAAACCATCGAACAGAGCGGTAGAAAATTCTAAACCCAAGTCTTCATCGTAGTCTTTTTCGATTTCAATGTGGTGAGTTTTGCCTTTAGCATCGATGACCTCTATTTCTAGATATTCGTCAGCACAAATATATTGATAGTCGATCAAATCTCGTGGTTGTTGTCCGTTGATAGAGGCGATCGCATCTCCAGGTTCAAAACCTATTTCGGCAGCGATGGAGTCGGGGATAATTTTAGTTATTAAGGCAGGTTTGATAGAAGTTTTACTCATGTTACCAAGGAACAAGGAAGAGGGAAAAAAGAAATAAGGAACAGGACTTATATAGAATCCGGTTGAATAGTTATTGTATAGTTGGGAGTAGGGGAGTGGGGGAGTGGGGGAGATTAAAGGCTTGAAGTAATTTAAGAAATTATCAACATATACTGTATAACCGGATTCTATATTACGGATGATGAACGAGTTTTAGGCATTAGCTTTTACCATTTCTGTACCGGAATGCTCCGCAAACAACTAGCCTCTTGCAGAGGAACTGCGTTAACAGCTTTTAGGGGCGAATGGCCATTTGCTGGCGCATAACTATCGTTAACGCCCCTACTTGGGTTTAAATCCCCTTCTAAACGTTTACTGCTGAGTGCTGACCGCTTTTTTCACCATTTTTTTGTATACTTTTCCGCCCAGTCTTACGGCTAATCTCTCTGCTAGTACGCTGGTACTCATGAACAATGGGTAGTCGCTCTGCTTGAAATTTAGCCAAAGCTTCATTAATTGTCTCACCTTCTTCTAAATATCGAGATAAAGCCAAAGCATCCTCAAACCCTGATGTCATTCCTCTAGCACGACTAGGACTTTTTGCGTGAGCAGCATCCCCAATCAAGAGGACGTTTCCATGATAAAGTTGAGGTATAGGATCGATATCATAGGAAAAATTACAAACAATCTGGTCATTTGGGGTAGATTCAATGACTTTTCGAGCTGCTTGAGGAACTTTTGCCAATTCTTGAGGAGGAATTCCTATATTATGAGGTCTAGGTAAGTTAAATTCAGATTCTTCTCGATTTTTTTCGGTAAAAAAGCCCCAATGGGTATAACCATGACCAATATCAAAGAAATTTGCATAAACTCCACGACTTCGGACGTAAAGCAAGAATAACCCATCTTGACAAAATTCGTCTTCTTTGACAATTCCACGCCAGACAATATCACCTAAATAAGATAATTGTGCATCAGATACCACAAAATTTCTGAGTTTTGAGTAAATTCCATCACTCCCTATCAATAAATTTCCTTCCCAATGACTCCCATCTTCAAAATAGGCAATTACCTTATCTTCTGTTTGTTCTAAATGGCTAAAACAAGCGTTACAATGTAGGCAACCTGCGGGTAAATAGGTGAGAATTGACTCTAAGATAGCTTTACGATGGATTAAAATTCCAGGAATTTCTTTGTCTTCGTATTCTACCTGTTCTTGGTTGACAACATCGTCTTTGAAGTTACGAAATTCAAAGGTTTTTACAGGCACACCCTTTTCTATTAACTGGTAACATAGTTCTGGGTTTCCCTGATGAATAGCTTGCATTCCTGGAGAAATTAACAGGATACCGCAGCCATCAGTACGGGGAGCAGGATATTTTTCAAATAAGTCAACTTGATAACCTTTTTTAGCTAATAAATAAGTTAAATAGGTTCCTGTTGTTCCTGCGCCCACAATGCCAATACGAGTATTTTTTGTAATCATAAATATAAGGTTATTCGGCCTGTGTTAGTTATTTAATAATTGAAGTATTACCTAAGTACAGCACTATTTTTAGTCATTAGTATAATTTATCTGAAATATACTTTACATTTAATTGTATTTTTTTAAGTAGTCAGACTAGCTGTTAATATTCCCATGATTAGATTAACTTGATTTAGGTAATATTCAGTTAAATCTATAATAATATTTTGTTCTTGAAGTTGCAAGAATCGCCAGTTAGTTCCTGATGTAATTGCCCCATAAATTGTGCTTATATTGTTGCCTTCTTTTTGGTTAAATATTTTAGCAGCTATCATTTCTGCTATACATTGCCCTAATCCTAAATTCAGGTTTTCCTTTTTCGCTTCAACAATCACGATTATTGGAGCTGTTATGATTAACATTTCCGCAGATTTCGTGATTAAAAAGTCACAACTTCCGTTTAATCCTGTTTCTGGTTCGACTGTAAAATCTATGCCTGAAAATATATTAATTTGTTCTTGATTTTGTCTTTTGATATCTATTAATATTGGCGCAATTATCATTTCCGTTTGCGGAGCATTCCGTCAGGAAACGAGCTTTTTCACTATTACTTGCCAGGGCGATCGCTACATTATAGTTCAGTATTTCTGTTAATAATTTACTTGGTTGTAATGGCGATATATTTGCAAAATAGTTTTGTTCTTCTCTTATATTAATTTCAAAAGTTTGTTTAATTTTTTCTAATGTAAAATCGCTGTAAGACATTTTTTCTTAAATACCTAAGAAGTAAGATATATAGCGCTGCGCGCAGGCAACAGCTCATCTGGCAACAGCTCATTTGGGGGAATAAATTGCCTATAATATAAGATTTTAGCTATTGGACAATTCCTGTAATTTGCAAATATGCAAGTGCACATTGCTATAAAAATTAATAGAGTTGTCGCTAAATAGATGGAAAAAATCCCTCAAATTAAGACACAGTAATAATTCCATAATTTTTGAATGGAAATTGCTAAAATCCTTACATGATAAGGGTTTACCAGTTTTTTATAGTTATAAAGCGACAAGTCTAATTGGTAGTGGTGCATTGTAATGGTATAACCAGTGGGAGCATCTTGCTCCCGTTATAATTATTTTTGGGTTGTCTTGCTCGCTAACCTGTGAAGATATATATTTTTTAATTTCTCCCCACTCCCCTACTCCCCTACTCCCCTACTCCCCCACTCCCCTACTTCCTCGAAATAGATGAGTATGTTGAGGACTATAAAGACCAGAACGCCCTACTTTTTCCACTTTCTCCAACGCCGGACTAATCACATAGAGCGTTGTTCTGACTAATTGTTTCTCCTCAGTAACAACTGCCATTTTCTCTAAAGGTACAACCCAAATCTGTTCATCAGGCCATCCCAAATGATAGCATATTCCAATAGGTATTTGAGGCGAGTAATGTTCTATCAACTTTTGTTGTGCTTCCCAAACATGACGAGCGCTCAAATACAAACATAAACTCGCTCCGTGAGCAGCCAAACTACCCAACTCTTCACTAGAAGGAACTCCTGTAGCTTTTCCACTAATCCTAGTTAATATGATTGTCTGCACCAACCCAGGTACAGTCAACTCCACTTTTAACTTAGCTGCTGCATCCTGAAATGCGCTAATTCCCGGCACAATTTCAAAATCAATTTCTGCCTCTGCCAAAAGCTGTATTTGCTCATAAACCGCCCCATACAAACTTGGATCTCCAGAATGGAGACGCACTACAGAACAACCTTTTTTCACTCGGTCTATCATTAAAGGCAGAATATCTTCTAGAGTTTTATTTGCCGTTCCAATAACCTCAGCATCAGGACGTACAACTCGTAACATTTGCTTAGGTACTAAAGAATCTGCATATAGAATTACATCTGCTTTCGCCAAGAGATTATAAGCTTTCACCGTTAATAGCTCGGGGTCTCCTGGACCTGCCCCTACAATGTAGACTGCTGGTTCAAGACTTTCTGTATTATTCATTTATTATATTAGTCAAAAAATTTTCTTCAATATTCTGTGATTTTTCCTGATGTTAGTACCTATATTCAGAGAAAAGGAATGGTAGATGGACCCTGGTATAGCTCTGGACTTACTGTCTAGAGCTTTTTTTATCTTTTCTTTTGCGAGTTTAATACCAAGCGTGAAAAAATAATATTACAAACTCTAGTTATAGGGAACAGGGAACAGGGAACAGGGAACAGGGAACAGGGAACAGGGAACAGGGAACAGGGAACAGGGAACAGGTAAAAGAGATTCGTCGCAAACATTTATCAAACTGGTATAATACCTCACCGTCAACCCAGGGTCAATTTATTGTCACGCTTAGAAAAATTGTATCCTCAGGACTTATGCAACCCACATTCCGCACGTCAATTTGTAGTATTACAAGTAGTATATGAATCCGTAGCTTGGTAGGTATTTATACTATGCAAATCATCTCAATTACTTTTTTCGTTGATCATGCTTCCGAGTAAAAAATTTACGGATAAATACTTGCTCTGATGATTACTCAATCACAGCAGCTATGATTTTCTGCTAAAATTATGTCTCCTGTCTCCTGATGACTGACTCCTGACTCATTCTTCGATACTACATTTTGTGGTGCGGAATGTGGGATGCAAATTAACCTTTGACACGCCATATGTAGGGGTGAATGGCATTTGCGCTCCGCAAAGCTCCGAATAGCGTCCTCACTTGATTTAGTGTCCGTGCGTAAGTCCTCATTCTTTGAAATTTCCTAAATCTTGCTAGGGCGTGTCATCAATAAAAATTTGACATTGAGAGTATAGTATGCTTATGGTTAAGCGTCCAGAATCAAAAAAAATCAGAGCTTCTCTAACATGACTAAACGCTATGGTTTACGAGATTATCAATGGGAAAGAATCAAAAACCTACTACCAGGACGTGAAGGAACTGTAGGAAGGACAGCAAGAGACAATCGCCTATTTGTGGAAGCAGTTTTATATCGCTCTTGAGCTGGAATTCCCTGGAGAGACTTACCAGAACGATTTGGAGATTTTCGTGTTGTCCATACTCGTTTTAGTCGTTGGTGCATTTCAGGGATATGGGTGCATAGTATTTCAAACTTTAGCTGAGGATGCAGATCATGAATATGCCATGATCGACGCAACTATTATTCGTGCTCATACTCGTAGTGCAGGAGCGAAAAATAGCAGCCCTGAACAGGAAGATATTGGCCGTAGTAAGGGAGGATTAACCACCAAAATACATGGAGTAGTAGATGCCCTGGGTAATCCCACCCATTTTTTTTAACTCCAGGTCAAGCATCTGACTTGGACGGAGCAGATGTTTTATTACCGATGGTAGAAGCACAAGCAGTATTAGGGGATAAAGCTTACGATGCTCAGGAGCGGGTGCCAATCGCCTTTAACCAATAGAGGAATAGAGGTAGTTATTCCCCCGAAAAAAAACAGAAAAGAACTCCGTAACTACGATGAGATATTGTACAAAGCACGTCTATGAATCGAAAATTTCTTTGCCAAACTCAAACAGTATCGAGCGTTGGCGGAGCCTAGCGGCAGCTATATCGCCACAAGGTATGACAAGCGTTCCGTAAACTTTCTGGGAGGAATTCCTACAGGTAGCCTCAGTCATTTTATTGGCATAGCGATCGCCATCTACCTGGAACATACAATACCCATTTTGTCAACCTCCTTAATTGATGACACGCCCTAGAATTAGTTAACCAAAAATATAGAGTTGTAAATATTCTCTGATGACAAAGAATTAGCCCTGCACCGTCAACAGGGGTGGTGAAAATTGTTTGGGGCAATAAGAAAGGAAGTAGGGTGTCAAAGACTATTGCCATGCAATTTTTCCTTCTTACTTCTTCCTTCTTCCTTCCCCTTCTGCCTTCTGCCTTCCCCTTCTGCCTTCTGCCTTCTGCCTTACTCATTACTAGCATTTCACTCTTTCTGTGTCTCTTCCTCCCTATACTTATTCTCTGAAGGCCATATATCAGGTAAAGGTCGCTTCAACAAATATAGCCAAGCCAAACCTGCTAACCCCAACAAAATTCCAGCTAAACTCACAAATTGGGCAATTCGCAGTGGCCCTAACATCAAACTATCAGTCCGTAATCCCTCAATCCAAATTCGTCCACTACTATAAGCTGCCATATAAACAAGAAATAAAGTCCCTACTTTAAGTCGATATCTACCCCGCAAATCTCTAAAAAATAGGAATAGTAATAGTCCAAATACCATCAAATTCCATAGAGACTCATATAAGAAAGTGGGATGAAAATAATCAAAATTTACTAATTCCGATGGACGACGTTCTGGAGGGATATATAACTTCCAAGGTAAATCAGTGGGACTACCAAAAGCCTCAGAATTGAAAAAATTACCCCACCGACCGATGGCTTGTCCCAAAATCAAAGAAGGGGCCACTAAATCTGCCAATTGCCAGAAAGAGATTTTATTAATTCTGGCAAAAATTAAAGCAGCGATCGCTCCACCAATAATTGCTCCATGAATTGCAATACCTCCTTTCCAAATTGCAATCATATCTATAGGATTTTGTTGGTACTGTTCCCACTCAAACAGAACATAGTACAACCTTGCTCCAGGAATTGCAGCTAATACCAACCAAACCACTAGATCACCTAATAACTCAGGGTTAACATGACGTCGTTTAGCCAAATATTGGGAGAGAGTAACTCCAATTAATACTGCTGTGGCAATTAAAAGTCCATACCAACGGATTGCCAAAGGCCCCAATTCAAAAATAATTGGACCAGGAGAAGTAAATTGAAAGCCTAAAGGCAATAGTGGAATCTCTACTGTCATAGATTTACATAGAAAAATTACTTAATAAGAATACCTTAATAGCTAAAAGTCAAAAGTTAGAAATTTTGATAAATATAGCGATCGCACAACATATAGTTAAGTAATATTATGTCTGGTTGAATAGTTATAAATAACGAGATAGGAGTCAGGAGGGAAGAAGAAAGAGCAAGAGGAGAAAATTTTTTCATCACTAATTTATCCGGACATGATATAAATAGTTTTTCCGTTCTACTAAACTTACCCAAACTTACCCAAATGAGATTTTGAGCTTTGGAGCTAGCTTCCTGCTTCTGTGAGAACCACTGACCGCAGTCTGTAACTTATTCTCTCCACAGGCTTAAAATCCCTTGAAACTCAAGCTACTGATACACATAGTTTTTCAGGTTGACAGCAGCATTAAAATCTCTGTCTGCTTGAAAACCTTTCAATGCTGACTGCTGATATGAAATCCGGTTATACAGTCAAAACAATAGTGCAAATTATACCTATTTCTTTCTATTTAGTCACCGAAAAACTCCTTTCATACTCCTGTACGATAGTTATGCGAAGTATAGGCAAGAAACGCGTTTGCTTCGCATAACTATCGTTAACGCCCCTACTGATACCAATTCCCAAAAATAATGCTATACTTCCGATGAACTTAAGTTATTAAGTAATAATAATGCTTCAGTAATATTTATAAAGATTATCGGCATTAAACCAAAATATCTTATGTCTTTTCACTCTACTCCCTACTCCCTACTCCCTACTCTCAAGGAGATGTAGCAAGACTTTTGAGAAATGGTATGACTCCTTTAAAATCATACATTTATTCAGCAAGCCAAAAATTAAACCCCTTAGCTTTTAATCAGCACTTCTAAAGGCTAGCTAAGGGGTATAAAACTATTCCAGAAACTTACTAGCTAATGGGTTGTTCTATCATTTACTAAATTGCCAAAGTTGTCGAAATAATGGAATCTGATTAACTAATATATTTCTTGTTGTTAATTCAAAGTTTTAGAATCTGAATTGAGTTCTTAATGTACCGACCCAAAGAGTGTCATTATCCTCAATGTGGTTAGGATTTGTAATCACAAATACACCGGGAGTAATAGCGATATTGTCGTTCATTTGGAAGCGATAAAAAGCTTCAATATGTATAGAAGTATCATCATCCTTCAAATCATCATTATCACCACCATCGGTAACAATTGGTGGTACACCAACAATAATACCTCCTAGACTTCCTTCTTTCAGTAGGTCTGGGAAAGCTAAAGTCAAAGCACCAGTGATAATAGTGATATCATCAGTATCATCATCATCTTCAGGACGGGCAAATAAAGTACCGCCCCAACCACCTATCTGAAAGCCATCAGTAACTCTCCATTGAGCCTCAAAGTTAATAGTATCTGTGGTAGTTGCTCTACCACCAAAAGGATCTCTGGCTAGAAAACTACCTGTACTTCCGGTCAAGTTAACATCATTTTTCGTATGATAGCCGCGCAAATAACCGACTTGAAAAGCAAGTTTGTCATTTGGTTCAATTGTAAACTGGCCAAATCCACTAAATGAACCATTAAAAGCACCTCTACCTTCTCGAGGATCTTCCTTATCTGGTGCAGCATAACCCACAGTTACCTGAATTGCATCATTGAAAGCGTAGGCAAACTTAACACCAGCATCAGAAGGAGCACGATAATAAATAGGGTTGAATCGTCCAAATCTGGAAATACTACCAGCACCACTACTTTCTAGAGGTGTGATGACTCCGATAAAGTCATCAATACCATAGCCTGTAGCAGCTAGTTCTACTTCACCTCTACCGTTGAGTACAGGAAAACGATAGGCCAACTTGCCAATGGAAACAGTATCATCTGGACTGCTATCTGTAGATAAACGAGTCATTAAACTATTGGTCAAATCTCCACCGCTATAGTTAGGAATGTTATTAGCTTGTAGACGAGTTCTTAAGCGGTCCTCTCCTGTAAAACTGGTATCAAAGTTCAAACGAACCCGATAACCAAAAGTTGTCTGAGTTTTGTCATTGTCTGACTGTGATACACCACGGCCTCCAGCTCTTTCTCCCCAGGTATCGCTCAACCAAAACAAAACCTCTCCGTTAAGTTTAGTAGTAGTAGAGAACTGATTATTTTCTAGCTCTGCTGTTCTAGCTTCTAGAGCATCTACTCGTCCTCGCAAAGCAGCTAATTCTGCTGCAAATTCCTCTTGCAGTCTTTGTAAAACCGCTAAATCTTCTCTGGTTACTAGGTCAGAAGTTGCCGCTGCGATTAATTCTGTAATTCGGTCTAAACAAGAATTCAAACCTGCTGCAAACTCAAAACGGGTCATCGCTCGATTTCCCTTATAAGTCCCATCAGGATAACCTGCGATACAACCATAACGCTCTACCAAGGATTGTAGTGCTTGGAATGCCCAGTCTGTAGGTTGTACATCTGATAACTGAGTTACAGATGTTACCTGATCTAGTGAATCTCCATTTTCCAAGTCTGATACTGCCACTGGTGCCAATGAAGGGTCATCCATGGGCATTGAGCGAATATCTATTTGAGCTATTTCAAAGAAAGATGCGTTTTCTATCGTACTTTGGGCTAAGTTCTGATTTACAGAGTTTTCGCCACTTCCTAAAGTCTGTGGAGGAGCTTCAGCAGCGATCGCCGAGCCTGCCATTAATAATGCTACGCTAAAAACACTAGGACTGTGTTTTAGAGTTTTCCAGATAAGTCTTGTCATATTTACTAATCCTCACACCAATTTGGACTGAGCCAGGAATACCTAACTTTATACTGACATCTGCTTGATAAAACTGATACAAAGCGTCACATTAAGTGACAATCTGATGTTTACTTCCTGCTTCTACCGGAACTGTCGGCAGCACTCCGTCCACAGGCATTTTCATGTCGGCGACAGCCGAAACGGTTAAGCCTACCGCATTTCTCCCTCTTTATACTTGGGTTCAAATCGCGGTCAATGAATATAATCATGGCAAATGAGCTGCAAACCTCGCAATATCATGTTACGAGCGCTGTTTCAGTCTCTATGTGGGCTATAACCACACTGAGGACATTGAAACTTTTTATTTCCACCTAACTGCTCCATAAAAATGATATAAAACGTCATATAGCGACATTTTAATCTTCACTTCCTGCTTTCCTACGGAATGCTACGCAAACAACTGAGGCCGTCGGCGGTTACTCATCCACAGGAGTCCACGGCCAATCCGACCGCATCTCTACTTTTGTTTTGATATATCAAGACTAGGGCGTTATATTTGTTTTTGTTTTACAAAAAAACATTTGAATAAGTCTTAATATTTTTTTTGATCTTAAGTTTTAAATGGCCAACTGCAAAAGTTGTTTGACAATGTTAGAGATTGGTTTACTGATTAAGCGATACTGTAAGCTAATTTCCAGCCTTTGAGGAAGACGTGAGGATTTATTTACAAAAAGCTCAACCATTATTCCTTTCTCTCTATCACAGTTTAGTTATTTTGTCTATATAGAACCCCTAACCGTATCTTCATATAAATATCAAGTTTTTTTGACTAGGAGACAGCTATACTGGAGACAGGAGACAGAAGGTAAGAGAGAAAAGGTTAAGAGGGAAGATTTGGGGAGAGATAATACAAAAAATTCAACACTCCTTCAACTGAATTTTCCTCAAAATTAATGCGCGAAAAGACTTGACTACCATAATTATATAGATCTCAAATGGGTTCTATATACAATTTGTTTACAAGGGATGAGCTGAGAATGCCGCCTTAGAAATTAGATTTTTGCTTGATTTGTAAAAATTACGGTCTCGTGGCAAATTTTACACCTAATTTGGTAATTTGCAACCTAATTTTCAGAGTATTTTTTTCGGGAAAACAAGCCGAAAACTAAGCAGGGAATAGATAGTAAGACAAACTGATAGTAAAATATGAAATCAATATAATAATCTAACCCACATTCCGCACCACAAAATGTAGTATCGAATCAGGAGTCAGGAGTCAGGAGACAGGAGACAGAATTTTAGCAGAAAATCATAGCTGCCGTGATTGAGTAATCATCAAAGCAAGTATTTATGCGTAAATTTTTTACTCGGAAGCATGATCAACGAAAAAAGTAATTGAGATGATTTGCATAGTATAAATACCTGCCAAGCTACGGATTCATATACTACTTTTAATGCTACAAATTGACGTGCGGAATGTGGGATCTAAAATTAGAAAATCATTCGATCTAACGACCCCCTGCTCACCACTTATCATTTTTCAGTTTCTCAATTTCTATTTAGGGCTTACTGATTAAATCTAAAAGCATTGACAGGTAAAGGATTTAGCTTTTTTACAGCGAAAAAAGTGCAACTTTTAACTTTTTTAAGCTTGAGCGACCAAAAAGTTAGGATAAAAGGCAGAATAATTGCAGAAAAATCAAGGGATAAAATATCCGACTACCTCCTCTAAATTCTCCATTCCTCCTGACTCCATTCCTCCTGACTTCCCCTCCTGGGAGGGGGAGGGGCGAGGGGTGGGTTGACTCCTACCTCATACCAAAAGACTTATTCAGCAAACCCTATTTAAGTAATCGATGTTGAATCTAATCGACGAATAGCTACCACTGAAGGTTTCGGAGGATCGTTAACTTGTTTAGTTGGCCAGTTAGACCCCATAGGCACCATACGATTCTGGACAAAATCTGAACCATCAGCGGTTTTCATTGCCAACTGACGAGCTTCTGAAGCCATATTTTGGCGAATGCCGTTATATTCTCCTGGATGTTGAATAGCTAAAAACAACGTTTTCTGGTCTTTGGTAAAGAAAGGCCCACAAGTTTCACTTTCTGTTGGTGCTATTCCAAATAAATAAGCCTCTCCAGCATTGGGACCAGAAGTGGGAATATACCAGATAGAATTATTACCAAATAAACCACAAAGAGTAGACTGCTTTATTGGTTTGCCATCCTTACCCATTCGATTCATTGGCACTGTTTTGTTATGCTTACTGGTACTAATATCTGTTACCATCCACAGATTACCCTGTTGATCAAATTCTAAATTGTCAGGATTAGAAAATCCTAGTCCACCCTCCATAGGTTCGCCCCCAGTAGCAAACATTTCCCAACTAAATGTCATAGCATCTGGTTGATTATCATCCTCAGTCAAACGCATAATCCAACCAAATTCGTAAACTTCATCATCCTGGCCTTTAAATATACGTTTGTCTGGACTACCATCAGATTTACTGGGAGACCCGGAGGTAAAGGCAATAAATAAGTTACCATTTTTATCTACCTGAGTATCTTCGGGACGTGCTGCACAAGTAACGCCAGCAGCATTAGCAGCTAGATGAGCATCAATGAGAATAGCTCCTTGTTTCTCGTCCGCATTACCTTCATACAAGTCCCCCAGAGTTTTATATTTCTGTTTGAACCTTTCTACTTCTTGAGCAGTTATCGCTTTGAAGCTACCACCATCAGGTCTTTGGGGTAGATTAATCATATTGTTAACGTGGACTTCTGGTAAATCTGGATTCACAGGAGTATCAGGTTGCAGGGAAATCCAACTACCTGTACCATCAGGATTAAATTTAGCCCCGTATAACATCCCGTCTTTCAAAAGTTGAGAGTTAGCTTTATCAGTGGGGTCTTTCACTGTACCTTTACTCACAAATTTATATAGATGACCGCTACGGCGATCGCATCCGGAATAAAATGCTAATGGTTTATCAGTTTCTACCCTAATACCTACTGCTTCGTGGCGATAACGACCTAACCAAGTATGTTTTGTACCATAGTCATCAGGGTTAGCTGGGTCTACTTCTACCATCCAACCATACTTATTACCAGCTAAACCAAATACACTTCCCAGACCAGCGACTCCTCTTTCACCAATAAAGAGAGATTTTTCTCTGGTCGGGTCAACAGAAGTACCATCAGGATATACTGCTTCTACTACATAATTTTGAAAATTTTCTTCGGCACTAAATACTGTTCCCCAAGGTGTAGTGCCGCCTGCACAGTTAGCAAAACTACCAATGATGCGATCGTCTAATTTATCATTATAACCTTTGCCTTTTTTATTAAAAACTGCTACTGCTGGTCCTGTTGATTTTAAATAACGTCCGTCTTCTAATCCTGAAATACCTGTTATTCTGCGGTCAAATTTTGAATTTGTTCTTACCCATTTTCCATCGGGTTCGCGACGTATGGAAATTACACCTATTCCCATATCAATCATTGCTTCTTTAGCTGTTGCGATAATATTTTGTTTCAGGGAATTTTCAAGTAATTCTTCAGAACTAATTCCTGATTCTCCTACCTGTCTAAATGCTGTTGCTAATTCTGCAAAAGGCAAAGATTTACCAATAACTGTTTGATAAGTTGTTACCCAAGGCAAAGGGCTAATATATTCAAAGTTTATTGTTAATAATCCTTCATTTTCACCAGTTTCAATATAGGAAATATAGTCGTTATTGTAGCCAAAACGGGAATCACCTATTTTGTCACCCCATGACCCAATAACATCGTAAGTAAAACCTTCTGAAATTATTAAATCATCTATTACTTCGTAATTAGTATAATTCTCTATTTTTAAATCTTGATTACTTGTTTTCAAAGGCATTGGACCTTTAACTGGTTGGAAATTAATATTGTTGGTAGAAGCTCCACTAATTGGAAATTTTTCAATTGCTGGAGTAGATGATTGTTTTTGACAAGAATTAAGGGTTATTGTTCCTGCAGTAGCTCCTAGAAATATCAGGAATTCTCTACGTTTAAGGTTCATAGAAAAAGTAATAAGTTTGACGATTTTTAATATAGCGTCGATTGATACTTTTTGGAAAGTGATAATTAGGCATAGTATGTACTATTTTATTTTTTGTAGTAGACTTTTTTTCAACAGCATTAAATGGATATTATCTGTAACTTTGTTTGGGAGTTTAGTGTTAAGGCGGTTTTATTTTATTTTTAAAGTCTAGATATATCATGGCTTATGTTCTTTTATTGCGTATGTCGCAATAGTCATTTTGGGCTTTTTCTAAAAAATAATGTTTCACTTGCTCGAAAATGAGCTTGAATGGTTGATGTGTAACTTTATTTTGGGAGTTTAGTGTTAAGGCGGTTTTATTTTATTTTTAAAGTCTAGATATATCATGGCTTATGTTCTTTTATTGCGTATGTCGCAATAGTCATTTTGGGCTTTTTCTAAAAAATAATGTTTCACTTGCTCGAAAATGAGCTTGAATGGTTAATGTGTAACTTTACTTTGGGAGTTTAGTGTTAAGGCGGTTTTATTTTATTTTTAAAGTCTAGATATATCATGGCTTATGTTCTTTTATTGCGTATGTCGCAATAGTCATTTTGGGCTTTTTTCTAAAAATAATGTTGCACTTGCTCGAAAATGATCTGGAAAAATTGATATGTAAATATCAAGCCTTATTAAAATAGGCACTCACACAACCGAAAAAAAGTTCTTCCCTCCTGACTCCTGACTCCTCACTCCTAACTCCTAAAAAACTTTCAAACTATAAATTTTTTGTGTTTCTAAATGTTCCATAACTGTCAATAATTCAGTTATTTCAAAACTATGACGTTTGAGTTTTCCTTGTAAAGTAGTCATAGGATCGGAACCAGAAGCAATGAGAAATTCCAATTTTGAAATATTCGGCCATTTACCTATTTCTGTTAATATTTTAGCGATCGCCTCCAAATAAGGATGATTTGATTGTTGATACCATTCAGATGTAATTAATGTTGCTTTTTCTAAACCAAAATTAACTATTAAAGGTGCTTGAGCAAAAACTGCTGTTGCCACTGCTCTAGTTTCTTCCCGCAACAGAAAATCATCTTCTTTGATTAAACTGCGTAATTTTTCCAAATATTCATAGCGCTTTTGAAGGGGAGATTTCAAAGTTTTAACCAAAGAATTATCAACAAATTTTCCTTCTGTGTTTTCATCATTCCAATCAATAGCAATTGTCACTAAATAACTGCGTAACAACATATGACCTAATTTTTGCGCCTTAGTCGCCAAATAAGTAGAATTATAATCTGTTGTTTCTATTAACAAAGGCACCCGATCTACTACTTCAATTCCATAACCATTTAAACCTGCTATTTTCCGGGGATTATTTGTAATCAAACGAATTTTCTTCACACCCAAATCATTTAAGATTTGCGCTCCCACACCATAGTTGCGTAAATCAGCAGGAAAACCTAATCTTTCATTAGCTTCCACAGTATCTAATCCCATATCTTGCAATGAATAAGCTTTCATTTTATTAATTAAACCTATTCCCCTACCTTCTTGTCGCAAATAGACGACCACTCCCGCACCCGCTTTTTCAATCATTTTCATAGCTGCTTGCAGTTGCATTCGACAGTCACAACGGAGGGAACCGAAAGCATCTCCAGTCAGACACTCAGAATGTACCCGCACCATGACATCTTTTTCTTTAAATTCTTCTGGGTTGCCTTTAACAATAGCTACATGTTCCGAATTATTTTGAGTATTGCGGTAAGCATAAATTTGGAACTCACCAAATTGGGATGGTAACTTAGCAATAGCTTCTCGGTAAACAAAGCGATCGTGTCTGATGCGATAACTGATAAGATCAGCAATACTGATCAATTTCAGATTATGAGTTTGAGCATATTCTATTAATTCAGGTAACCTTGCCATCGAACCGTCTGGGTTTTGAATTTCACAAATAACTCCCGCTGGATATAAACCTGCTAATCTAGCTAAGTCAACAGAAGCTTCTGTATGACCTGCTCGTTTTAATACTCCTCCTTCTTTAGCTCGAATGGGGAAGACATGACCGGGACGACGTAAATCTTCTGGTTTGGTAGTAGGGTTAATGACAGCTTGAATAGTATGCGCTCGGTCTTCCGCTGAGATACCTGTAGAAACTCCCAACTGTGGGGAAGCATCAATACTAACAGTAAAAGCTGTTTGGTTACTGTCAGTATTTTTAGTAACCATAAGTGGAATATCTAATTCGTCAAGGCGATCGCCTGTTAATGCCAAACAAATTAGACCTCTAGCTTCTACTGCCATAAAGTTAATCATGTCTGGAGTAGCAAATTGGGCGGCACAAATGACATCTCCTTCGTTTTCTCGATATTCGTCATCAACTACTACTACAGACTTACCTGCTTTAATGTCTGCTAGTGCAGCATCAATAGAGTCAAATTGAAATTGTTCGTTTGGCTGTTGATTTACAGATAGCTTCCCTAGTTTTGTCATTTTTTTTCAAAATCTGTTTAAAAGTATACAAAGATTATAACGATATACAAAGATTATAGGGTTTCCTAGGCTACCGAAGTATTATAACAACAACGAATAAATTATATAGATAGTTGAGAATTTACCTTACAGGAATTTGAAGACTCTATTAAGTAATTGAGTTTCAGATAGAAAATATCATACAATAATCGGAGGTAAATAATATGAAAGGTAGAATTTTTACAGAACAAGAACGTCAAATACTTGCAGATATTATCGTTCATCGTCGAACAGAATTTGGGGAAAACTTTATTAATGAAGAAATTCCCGATACAAAAATCGAGCGGTTACTTTTAGCTGCTTTACTTGGCCCTTCAGTTGGTTTTTCCCAACCTTGGGAATTTGTAATTATTCGTGACTCATCAATCAAAGCCAAAATCAAGGCATCTTTTGAAAAAGAAAACGAAAAAGCTAAAGAAATCTTTAAAGATAGACCGTTATATAATCATTTTCAATTGGAAGGAATTACCACAACTCCTGTTAATATTGCTGTTTTTTATAAACCTTCACTTACTCCTGTTATGGGTCAAACCAGTACGGATAAAGTTGGACCGTACAGTGTTTGTCTGGCAATTCAAAATTTGTGGTTAATGGCTAGAGCTGAAAATATAGGTGTGGGTTGGGTAAGTATTTTAGACGAAAAAGAGGTAAAAACTATTCTCAATGCTCCTCCAGAAAATGAATTAATAGCGTATTTATGTTTAGGTTATGTCACAGAATTCACAGAACGTCCTTTGCTGGAAATTGTTAATTGGGAAAAACGTAAATTAAAGGAGGCAGTGATTTATTATGATAGTTATTAATACTAGATATTTTTCACTTATAGAGGCGTTTTATACAACATCTCTATAAGTGGCTTATTTACTTTGAAATTACTGTCAATATAAATTTATTCTGTTATCTATTCTGGAGAATCAAGAGTATTTTCAGATTCAATTTATTCAGTAATTTCTTGTATGGAATCATTACTTTCAGGTGAGATAGACTCCACAACTACTTCAGGTTTTTGCTCCGTAATTTGTGATGATTCTGGAATAGTATCTTGTGGAAAATCTTCTACAACTTCAGGTATAGAAATAGTAGAATCATAATTTTCAGTGGGCATAGTTTCTATAACTACTTCAGATTTTTTCTCTTCAGATTTTTCCTCGTTAATTTGTGATGATTCTGGAATAGTATCTTGTGGAAAATCTTCTACAACTTCAGGTATAGAAATAGTAGAATCATAATTTTCAGTGGGCATAGTTTCTATAACTACTTCAGATTTTTTCTCTTCAGATTTTTCCTCGTTAATTTGTGATGATTCTGGAATAGTATCTTGTGGAAAATCTTCTACAACTTCAGGTATAGAAATAGTAGAATCATAATTTTCAGTGGGCATAGTTTCTATAACTACTTCAGATTTTTTCTCTTCAGATTTTTCCTCGTTAATTTGTGATGATTCTGGAATAGTATCTTGTGGAAAATCTTCTACAACTTCAGGTATAGAAATAGTAGAATCATAATTTTCAGTGGGCATAGTTTCTATAACTACTTCAGATTTTTTCTCTTCAGATTTTTCCTCGTTAATTTGTGATGATTCTGGAAT